>CALLLO010000123.1 GCA_938082985.1 uncultured Candidatus Marinamargulisbacteria bacterium
GTTCCACTCGAACTTATTTCTCATTGGAAAAAATGTAGTCTAGTTGCCGATTTTTTTGCAAATTACCCATCTTACAATTTTGCAAGCCCCAAAAAAGCTATGTCTGTCTTATCTACTATCACGAATGAACTTTTAGAAAACGCGATTAAATTTACATCAGATAAAAACAAATTAGTCAGCATATCTCTTCGTCGTTATAATGACATTATTTCAATCGAAACCACTAACATGTCGACATCTGCTCATGTAGATAATCTTAAAAAATATATTAAAATAATTGAAACTGAAGATTTGGAAGAACTCTTTATTAACACGATTGAAAAAGCAGCCTCGGATGACTCGGAATCTTCTGGCTTAGGTCTTATTTCTATAATTAAAGACTATGATGCGAAGTTAGGTATTAAAACAGAGGAGAAAATAAGAGATAATCTTTATGATGTTTTTGTACAAGTGTCTTTAACAGCTTCTCAATTAGATAGCTTCTAGTTTTAATAGACGAACTGTTTCTATTACAGTGAGAGCTGCCTCTGCACCTTTATTTGTATCTGGATGAATACGTGCTTGTGCTTGCGCTTCGTTTTCTGTTGTAAGAATCCCAAACCCAATTGGCACTCCCGTTTCTAAGCTAACCGACATAATGCCTTGGGTCACCCCTGTGCACACATAGTCGTAATGTGTCGTATCGCCTCTAATAACACAGCCTAAAACAACAACCGCATCTATGTCTGGTTTTTCTGCTAAATGTTTAGCTACAACAGGGAGTTCAAAAGCCCCAGGAACCCAAAGGTCTGCGGCTACTATTGCGCCTTGTGCCTTTAAAGCATCTAGGGCACCCGTTCTTAAAACCCCTGTTATATGTTCATTAAATCGCGCTGTTACAACCGCTATATTAAGCCCTGTCCCGTCGCATCTATCTGGGCGTACGCCTGTGTATACATGTTCACTCATATCTAATCTATTCCCTTACTTTGTTAATACAACGATTGTTTCGACATGATACGTTTGAGGAAACATATCGACAATACTTGAGGTAGCTAAGCTATAGCCACGGTTTTTAAAAAAGCCGATGTCTCTTACTAAAGATTCTGGGTTACAGGAGACATATATTATTTTGGGAACACCAATTTCAGCTAAAGCTTCTACCACCATACGGTCTAGGCCTTTTCTTGGAGGATCTACAACAACCGCGTCAATGTCATCTCCAAAGTCTAAGCAAAAATCAGAGACATCGCTTTCTATGAATTTACAATTTTTGAGGGCATTTTTTTTAGCATTTTTTATAGCATTTTTCACGGCTTCACTATGCGTTTCTACGCCAATAACTGAGGCTACACTACGTGCTAAATGAAGAGAAATACTCCCTGTTCCACAATATAGGTCAAGTACGGAATCTGTCGACTTAAATTGACCAAGATCTGAGAGTGTCTTCCAAAGTGTTGGGAGTTGAGTGGAGTTAGCTTGAAAAAAAGAGGATAAAGATATCTCAAAACTAAGTCCATCTATACACTCTGTTATGGTTTCACTTCCCCATAAAACATAGCTATTGCCCCCTAAGGCCTGCCATTGAGCGTTAATATTAAGATCGAATTGAATACTTTTTATACCTTCTATCTTTTGAAGTAAAGCGACAAGCTCATCTACAAAAGGAAGTTCTTTTTTTGTACTTGAGATCGCGACCATAAGCTCTCCCGTCCCTACCCCAACACGTGTCACTAAATGTGCAATACCTGCGGAAGTCCCATTTGGGTTGAAAATCGGAACATCAAAATCGCATAACCATTGTCTAAAAATCGTAAGAGCTTGGTTAGATAAATCATGTTGAATATGGCAAAGACCTGTATCTATAACAGTTTGGCTTCTCGCAGCCGTAAGACCCACGCTCAAAAAACCTTCGTCATCACGTGAAACAGCGTATTGAGCTCGATTTCTATACTGCATAGGCGCATCCATCCCTATGACATTAGGAGTAGGAAGCTCTAAATCTTTTTCTTCGAAAAGACGTGTGACAAGGCTTGTCTTATACGCCAATTGCTCAGCATATTTTACATGCCAGAGTTGGCAGCCTCCACACCGTATAGATACAGGACAAGAGGTCTCTTGCCTTTCTGGCGATGGGCTTTCTATTTCGAGGCATTTTGCATAGGATTTTCTAGGCGTACATTTTGTAATTAGAGCAGAGATTTTATCCCCTGGAACGGTATTAGGGACCAAAACAGGATGTTCATCTACGAGGCCATACGCGAGGCCTTTTTCAGACCAGTCAGTGATTAATAAAGAAAGTGTGTCATTTTTTTGTAGTGTCATGCGCCTAGTGTAGTATACCTATGGCGAAAAATACATATAATGTTAAACTAAGATCATGAGAGTCTCATCTTTTAATGATAATGAAAAAGTACACATCGACGCGATACTTTCTCCAAAGAGAAAAACCGTTGTTATTCAGGGATTAGGTTTTGTTGGCTCAGCAATGATGGCAGCCTTAGCTATCGCCACAAAAAAAGACGGATCTCCGCTCTATACTGTTATTGGTGTGGAGCTCGGTCATAAAGAAAATGTATGGAAATTAGAGACAGTAAATAATGG
>CALLLO010000124.1 GCA_938082985.1 uncultured Candidatus Marinamargulisbacteria bacterium
GGTCGCTTTGATTTTCCTGTAATGAAACAGGGTGTTATTGCGTTAAACCGCGACGAGTTACAAGGACTTTTTTGGGGTATTCCGATGGTACGATTTAGTGGAGATTCCACCCCGATTTATCACCATTAAAAACGGGCTATTCCAACCGTAAAACGCTATAATTAAGCCTGTCCGAATCACTTAAAAAAGAGCTTCTTTTATTGCATAAAAAAGAGGCAGAAAAAGACGCTAAAATAAGCCAATTAGAAGCAAAGCTCCAACACGCTATAGACGAATACGAAACACTCCGTCAAAGCTTTTTACAAGCGCAACGTCAAGACTTTGGGAAGAAGAGTGAGCGTTTCGTCGACGATAGCCCCCAACACCTCTCGTTGTTCTCGGCTGATACGGATATCCCTAATATTGAGGCTCACGATCTCGAACCTATTACATACACGCGTTGCAAAAAGAAAAGTAAACAACCCGATTTATCGCTGTTGCCACAACGTGACGAGATTATGCCTGTAATAGAAGCAGAAAAAACATGCGCGTGTGGTGAAGCTAAAGCGGTGATTCGATATGAGACAAAAACAGTCTTGAACTACCCCCCCGCTATTTTTGAAGTCGTGACACAAAAACGAGAGATTGTGGCGTGTCGAAAAGGGTGTTCAGGCTCACTTGTAACAGCGCCGTCACCGCCACAGATCTTACCGAAATGTGGAGCAAGCCATAGCTTTCTAGCGCATATTGCGATATCCAAGGTATTAGATCGTCAGCCCTTATATCATCTCGAACAAAAGATTGAACGTGAACATCACTGGCGGATACCGCGACATACGATGGCACGATGGATGATTCAGTTATCTGACGAACTTCAGCCCTTAATTAATCTCATGAAAGATGAAATTATTGGCTATGATATTGGGTATATTGATGCCACAAGCTTGCAGGTATTACAGGAACCAGGGCGACACCCTGAAACGAAATCGTATGCCTACTGTATTCGAGGCGGTCCACCGGACAAAGAGGTGAGTCTGTATGAATATAATGGGTATTACAGGCCCCATATTTATACACATCGAGACTTTGTCACAGATACTTTAGCTGGGTTTAAAGGCGTTCTTCATTGTGATGCTGCGCCTACATGTAATGAGATAGCCGAGCAGGAGACTGTGACGCTGAGTTATTGTCATGCGCATGCGAGGCGGAAGTTTGAAGAGATTGAGACAGCGAGGACAAAAGGAAAAAAGAAGGTGAAACCTGGTTTAGCAGCCACGGTATTACGTGAGGTGTATCGCCCTTTCTATGCGATTGAGAAAAAAATGACAGAGCAAGGACTCAGTGCACCGGACAAACAAAGCTATCGTGACACCTATAGTCGCCCGATACTTGAAACGTGTCAGTCGTGGTTGATTGAGCATAAGCCCTTAACCTTACCTCACTCACGGATTGGCAAAGCCATTCGCTATGCCTTACGGCATTGGGCTGGATTTGTCGTTTTTCTCTCAGATGGACGTGTTGAAATTGATAATAATGCGACAGAGCGTGATAGCAAGCCTTTCGTTATGGGGCGAAAGAATTTTCTATTTGCTTGCATCCAAGCAGGAGCTGATTCTTTGGGTATTCATTTTTCTTTGATTTTGACTGCCAAGCATCATGGTTTGAATCCTGTTCAATATTACGAAGCCATTTTTAATCGCTTACCTTTATGTCGCTCGATTGAGGACTATGAGGCCTTGTTGCCTTGGGCTATTTCTCTCTAGTTTTTTTCAAGTATGGGGATAATGGAGCGCTTACTATTATACTTCAGTGTCGTACGTGGGTCAGTATGCGCCAAGGTCTGCTGCACCCGAATCAAATCTTCACCTCGGCCAATCGCTTCAGTCGCAAATGTAGCACGACTAGGGGTTTCAGGCCCATCTCTGTGGGATTTAACGGTCTGAGTTCAAAATCTTTGAAAAATTAGTTTAAAATGGCCTTTTTATAGTGTGCTAAAAGCATGTCATTTAAAGCTAAACCGATATTTTTCACAGAGATGGGCCTGATATACCCCTAGGTTGTCGCATATATAACCATGGATCCCGCAATGATGGTTTTAATCAATCTCAATTTTATTGGTAAAACACCGGATTTTGAGAAAAGCCTAAAGACTCAGTAACTGAAAGAAAGGCATCTCACAAGGACAACGAAGCTGCCCGAAGGATACATCCTTGAATGATTCTGAAGAGGAAGTTATGAAAAGAGTTGGAGAGTTGAGCAAAATCTGTTTCCATTTGTAATAGCAAAACAAACAAATAGTGAGAACAAAAATGACTCATATACAGGATAACAAAACAGCGTTATTAGAAAATGGATGTGAATGGGGAGTGCATCAAGTGATTGCAGTATTACTTAATCAAGCGATGCTTTCAGTACCCCTGCATCAAATCTAAATTGTCATGTTCCGTCGAGGCTTCTAGCGCTACAGAAGCTCTAATCTCATTATCTATATTCCTTATATCGAAATCATTCTTGAGCCGCTCACTAACACGATTAAAAATTAGTCTTATCTGAGAATTACACTTGCCTCTAATTGCTCTTCTGAGAACTGCTATAACTATCTCTTTATCATCCCATATTCTGACATTCCTATCCGAAAGGTCACTCCATATTCTGAGATTCGTATCCGAAAGTCTACTAAAGAATTCACCTTTGATCTGCGTAAGTATAGAATACCTATCTGAACTACGTATCCTTGGATCCTCAGATTTAATATAATCCTTAAGTAATCTATGCGGAGCATTATTAAAGGGATCAACAGTATCGAAAGAAGGATCTTCTAACAAATATTTAAATCTATAGAGTAATGCCCTTCTAATAATTACTTTTCTTGGACTATCCATCTTATTATCTCGTTGAGGATCTTTTCTTAAAGAAGTGATCTCACATCTACTCTCTGGACCTACAAACTCATTGATAGTGCGAATATTATCACCATTAAGTGCGGAATATCCCACTGTAGTGTTAGATTCCGCATCAGCTGCTCGATTAGTTTGTGTAGGTGACTGTGAACGGTTAGGTAATACCGATGTATAAAATGGTGTAATTGAATTCATAATAAACCTTCTAAAAATTATTTTTATATTTATACATTGAAAACCATTTAAAAAAAGCGTCAATACAGTCTTATTCAAGAAGTTTAGATAATAAATTAAGGAACCTATTTTTTATATTGCGAGCCCCTTCCACTTTACTAGGCTTTTCTCGTGTTGTGCGTACGTGATACACGAGCTCTTTTAATTCTTTTTTTGACTTTGGAATCCCCTTATTACTCGTTATATTCAACCAGCGACCTGTTAGTTTTTCTAAAAGCCGCTTATTGACTCGTATTTTTAAAATCTTGGATATGATAAACACCCATCGTTGCTCAATTTTTTCAGGGTCACTACTCAAGGGTACAAGGGGTTTGTCTGTACGAATAGCTATTTGAAGAAGACTGAGTATTAACATATCAGCATCCTCTTTTTCTAGAGATTCTCTCGCTCTTTTAAGGGCATTGGACACAGACATAATACCTGATTTTCTAGCTTTTTTTTCTTTTTTATAAGACGTACTTATACTCGATGTAACCTGTCTTATTTGATCTATGCTTTCTTCCTTAGAATCTTGACTCGGTAAAGGTGTGTTTTCTATTATTCGACTCATCATGATTTCAAGAAGCTCTTGTGGAAATGTTTCGCCTAGCTTAGCGCCCTGTTGCTGCACTATTTTTATCCAAATATGTGCAAGATCTTCTAAAAAAACATCACTTACGTCTTCACATTGTCTGGGCATACAATCTCGCCATTGAAGTTTAACGACGGCGAGTTCTAGGGATTGTGGCAATGTCAAACTAGTCCCCCTGACGACGAGGGTAAGATAATCCGTCAAAAAATTTACTGGATCGTTTCGTTGTATGGCGTCGTATAGCGTATTTATATGTGCCATGTTAACTATTTAGCATATCGTAAGACCTATTTATAAGCTTAATTTTTTCCTCTGCTTTTAATCTAAAATCCTCCCCTAGATGTGCTACTCTATCTGGATGATGCTCTTTACAGGCTTTTCTGTAAGCCTTTTTTATCTCTTCCTTAGTAGCGCCTTCTTTTAAGCCTAGAATGGCGTAGAAATCTTGAGTATCACCTTGTGACGCGTACATGGCATAGATTCTTGACATATCTACGTCTGAAACATTTAAACGTTGAGCCATTGAGCGAAGGAACTCTCTCTCAGATTTAACGAATTTCCCATCCGCGTTGAGAATATGTGTGATGAGCTCTACGATCATTAATTTGGGTTGCCCTGGAAAATTTGTATTAATTTCATAACATATCTCATCTAAGCTTACTGGGTCTGCGAGGGCGTGGTGTAGAAGGTCTTCAACCCAATTCATTTGAGCCTCTTTAAAACGAAGGGATTGAATAAAAAATTGACGTATAACGTGAAGCTCTCGAACATCAACATGGCCGTCACTATTTACGGCTGCTGCTGATAAACGAATAACAAGTTCTACAAACTTAGACCGTTCTAAACCACCAGACGCAACAGAAAATTTATTATTCCCCGAAATTTTTCCTAATATTTTAACAATAAAATACCCAAAAATAAGCGTAGGAAGTAAAGAAAAGAAAAGAGGAATTAAAGCGAAAAGGAGCTGAATGCCTCCAAAAAGAATTAAAAATAAAAAACCTATTAAAAAATATAAGTTAGAGGATTTATACGATCTATACTGCATCTTAACTTACAGTCTTGGCGTTAAATATGTCATGAATTTTCTCCCAAGATTTAGCCTGTATCTCAGGGACTGAGTCTTTTTTTATTGCTTGCAATACATCTTCTACATAATCGTCCTGTCTCATACCTACTAGAATGGATGAAACACCTTGTGTCATGCGTAAAGAATTTATAGCGATGTGACTTAACCTGTGAGTATCTGTCCACTCAGGAAATGTATGTCTTAAATGAGCCTTCAACCCTTCAGATCTTGCAGATGACTCTGCTTTGTAATAAAGGCTAATGCAGCGTAGTACTTGATTAACTTGTCTCACACATTCACTAAGCCAATTATCTTGGTCTGGAGATAATTGCCCGGCTGTAGACATGGCCGTTACGCCATATTCGATACGAGGTACGATTGATTGAGCCATGACTTCTTTCCATTGTTCACTATCTTTAAAAGACGCCCACCCCTCCATTAGCGTTCGACCAATATTAAAAAAGTCTAAAATTTCTTTTTCTTTACTCGGGTCAGCCAAAACATTATCAAATGAAAGCTCATGCCCCATAACTTCGTAATGACCGAGTTCCGTAATCATATCGTCGATCTCAATCATAGACACATCTTCATCTACCCAATAATCGACAAGCCTTATTAAATCGCTGCCATTTTGCACTGCGTTTAAAGGTCTGTTAATTAAAACCCCTAAGCCTTTATCTTGAGCATACTCTAAAACGGATTTTTGACTTTGATTCTTTGTCAAAACAGCTGCGGTTTCGGCTAAATTCATAGGGCATTGAATAACTTTAAAGTGATGATTAAGATTTAAAGCTTCTGCAATTTCTATACAGAAGTCTAAATCTACGAAATCATAATTTTTGTTTGGGGAAACGAAGGTATTGGCACTTATTCCATAATATTTTATGCGCCCCTTCTTCACTTCTCCTTCCAAATATTCAAAGGCCATATGTATACGCCTATAAAAGGCTTGTTGGGCCTCGTTTTTAGCTTTATTTGAGACCTGCTCGGCGGCTAAAAAACATTCAGGGTTGTGAAGTAAAAACACATCAATTGTTGTGAGGTTAAGATGCCGAAGTGATCTATCCAGTTGATCTTCTAAAAATTTAGGATGGATACAATGCTCTAGACCTTCTGAATACTCCACTAAATCAGGAAATGGAAGCCCTTCTTTTTTTCTTTGTTGGCTTTTTTTGTAATTTTCCCCTTGGATATACCCCGCTTTTGTAACGATAACGACCTCTTCTCTTGTAATGTCTCTTGCATTTATAAGGTCGGATACAACTTGACCTACTAAACGCTCTGAATCTCCATCTGTATAATTTGCACTAGTATCAATTAAGTTTATCCCACTGCTTATAGCTAATTGAAGAGCATCGTAATGGGTCTCTATTTCTTTAGAAATACGATAGCCGCCAAATCCTACTTGGCTTACGTATAAACCGGTGTTTCCAAGTTCATTGTACGAAAGATGTTTAAATCGTTGTGAATAAGTTTTGGTATCTTTTATATGTGTCATAAAACCCTATAGTGTAGAAGAAAGTTAATTGGGAGACAACATGATGCGTTGTGATTTATCATAAGTTCTTAAAAGAGCACCTAAAGCTACGTTTGAAGCTTCATGATAATTCTTGTACGCAGCTGAATCTGCAGCTTCAAATGAATTCGCCTGTGTTATAAAGCCTTGAAGGACCCCATACGGAGCACTGCCATCATCAAGTTTACTCTCAACGGCGATAGGGTATCTTAATATAAACATATTGGTGCCAAATCCATCAAAAGCATTCTTCATTTCTTCTATATATTTAAAAACAACAACTTTCAGTATACCTGAGTTGATACCCTCATTATATATCGTTCCTTTTCTACTTACTGTTACATCATCGTTTTTCAGAAATATATGACCACCCTCAGAATTAAGAACGGGAAAACTTCCAGATATAGTAATGAGACGTCCTTTGTGATCGATCCTAAATCGACCATCTCTTGTGTATGCTTTTAAATCCTTTGTTAATTGAAATACAAAAAAGCCCCGCCCTTGGGGGGAGTCAATATGAAAGTCTAAATTACCACCTGTTTCAGCGGGTACACCGGACCAAAATCTATAGGTGTATTTTGGAATAACTTCGTGAGTATTATTTTGGGGGTCGTAATAACGAATCACCTCAATATCTTGTTTAATGAAGCCTGGAACAAGAACGTTTCTTACATAAGAAATGCTCCGAATGTTGTGTTGTTGATAGGTATGATGCGCCGTTGCGATCTCTCTTAATGAGAAAAAATGTGGAAGTTCGCTAAAGTCTGAGTTGCTCCCACACACAGGTATGGGCACCAAAACTAAAACAAAAACAAAAAAAATAATAGTATTAAAGCCCGTCATATATTTATTATGACACAGGAGGTGGCTTAGTTTAAGTTAATTAGGTTATGATTATGAACATATGAAAACTATAATATTAGTGGTACAGGGAACTAGAAACCCAAAATGGAGAGCCCCATTATGCCTATCAAAATAGGAATATTGGGCTGTGGTTGGTTAGGAACGGCTCTTGCATCCGAACTCTTAAAAACATCGTTCATGGTTAAAGCATCAACCACTCAAGAGACTAAATTGTCTGACCTAAAAAAGCTGGGTGTTACGCCATATTTATTAGATGTGTCAGCCCATTTTTTAAGCGTAACTGACACATCTTTTTTTGATGTAGACATCTGTATTATTACACTACCCTTTAGACGCAACTTAGATCCGGCAGCACTTTACAACGAGCAGATTAAACAAATCCTCAAAAAAATAAAAAACCATACTCATACCCTTATTTTCACAAGCAGCACGGCTGTATATCCAGACTGCAATGATTGGGTAAATGAAGCCTCTATTTTAACCTTAAACACTGAGCGTCAAGTTAGCCTTTATGCCGCTGAAAAAAATATTTTATATTCGGAGTGTGAGAACAGCTATGTTCTTCGACTCGGCGGATTGTATGGACCTCAACGAGATCTGAAAAAAATTCTAAAAGGAAAAATAATTAAAAAGCCCTGTAGAACACCTGTAAATCTTATTCATCAAGGGGATGCCGTAGCGCTTATTTTAGCTTTAATTGAACAGAAGCCCCCTTCTGGCATTTATAATGGGGTATCTGATGAACATCCGACTAGAGAAGC
>CALLLO010000125.1 GCA_938082985.1 uncultured Candidatus Marinamargulisbacteria bacterium
CTGCACCCGTTTCTCCTAAAATAAGTGCATGTGGCGCTGGTAAGGAGTTATTAATAACACTATAGGGAAACAAATCATTATCTGATGTTCGAATAAGAAAATCTCCCTTTTTTTCTCCTTTAAACGGACCTACAGCAGGAATAAAAAATCCAATATTTTTACCAAGAACACCATGCTCTCTAGTATTAAGATGTTCATGATGAGGAAGTATCGATAAATAGGCATTTTGTTGATCAAAATCTTCAGAGATAAATTGAGTAGACTTATATTGCTTTAGATCACTAATAGCATTGGATACAAGCGCATTTAAGCTATCCTTACCTGTGTGGTAAAAACATATCGTTATTTTTATGGATAAACAGTGTTCTTCGTCATGTGAAAGGCCAGCAATGGCACTATCTAAATCTTGAGAAATATTTTGAGAGGATCGGGTATTTTTAATACTGGATTGACCGAAATTCGGAAGAAATCCACTTATAGAAGTTAGTCTTTTTTGTATCTGTTCCTGATCTTTTTTTTCTATAGAAATACGTATTTTATAAGGAGTTTTAAATTTATTAAGAAGAAGATCAAGGAAATGAAAATCAATCTCTTTAAAAGGGAGTAAATGCATACTTATACTCTTACAAAACTGAGTACCTGTTTCCACATATTGTGTGTGTTCCATCATAGCACTCTGCATAAGAAGTGGATTAAGCTCAGTATTAGATTCTAATCGCTGTATATCTGGCATTTCTTCACTTGGTTTGCCCGGGTTTAAATGCTTCCAAACCAAAGAAAAAGTCTCCTGTTTAGATAACATGCGTAACTGTATGTCTAACTGTGAAAAAAGCACTTCAATTTTTTGAGTGAAACTCCCATCTGTGTCGTATACCACAACGTATGTATGACGTTCTCTAATATTTTCGCTTTTTCCTAAGGATTCAAGATGGCTAAGGTAATCCTCTCTGATGATTGATTTAGCATCATTGGAATAGGATGACTCAGTCGAATGCGTTTCAACAGAATGTTGATCATATAAAAAACTTACTTTTGAATGTTCATCTATAGTATTAAAAAATTGACCAAATATCGATTGATATTGTTGCGCATAATAAGGCTTCGACAAAAAAATATCTGATGCCATTACCTCAAATATTGTGGCGTTTTCTCCATTAAAATTCTGTATATATTTTTTATTAAATGAAGAGACGTTAAGGAGTCCATCAAGTGTATTTTTAGACATGCCAAATCCTTTTTTTCAGATTAAATCGTATGACATTAAATAAGTGACCATGAGGCTTTTCTTTCTGATATGAAGATAAACACACCACCACAAAAAAACTAAGACCGACAAGCGTTAGAGTAACGCCTGTAGGCATAAGTTTTGTAAGCATAAAAACAAAGAGAATAGTGCTCCAAATAGAGACGCTTATTAATTGAATAACACTTAAATTAAAAATTTTAAGTGGCGTTAAAATATGACGTTCTAAATGAGGCATCACTACCAACCGGCAATACTTGAAATGAGATAGTGTAAGACACCTCCAGCAGTCGTTGCATAGAGTATATTTTTGAAATCACCCCAGCCCCTTTCTGGATTTCCAGGGACCTTCATCAATGCTAAAAGTCCTAAAATTACCATAACCCCATAAAACACTGACGCTATTAACCATTCTCTAGCATTCTCTATAACGTCCTCTACATCGTCCGCAAAAACTTCTTGTGAATCTAAGAATAAAAATAAAAGGGTATACAACCCTACCCTTATCCATATGTTGTTTTTCATAACTATCTCCTATTTTAAATATAGTTCACACCATGCAAAAAACATGCCAACACTATTCCAAATATAAAAAAATTTGTTTTCACAAAAAAGGGTCAAATATGACGCGCTGACCGCATCAAATATGACCCTTTTGATGCGATCAGCGCTACTTTTATGCTCAATAATACTTGGCACATTATTTGCATCATTAAATGAAATCAATAAGAGGAGTAAAGGAATGAGCGTCGCACCAAAAGAATCACACATACAGAAAAAACCGAAAAGTATTCCAAGAAATGTCGGAATATTTATGAACGACCCCAGTATAATTACCTTAATTAAACCCGTAATTCGAAAATTAATAGGGGCTGAAGGTGTTATATTACAAAAAGAAGACCTCGATAAAATTAAAAATGGGCTTGTAAAAAAAGCCTGGTATTCGCATGCCATTTTTGACTCTTCCCTTTTTCTAGAAAGGAAAAAATATTTAAAACATTTTGAAATTGTTGTTGCGTGCTGTGACAGAACTACGTTGCTAGATAATATTGAAATTGAGATAGACTCAAAGCCAGCCTCTATCATTCTTTTATCCGATAATCTCGATTCCATAGAAGAAAAATTTAGGCACTATTTAGGTAGAGAGCCTCTCTTCAATAAATGGGGATTTTCAGTGTGAAAACGTCTTTATTTGTTTTTACAGTATATATATATATATGTGCGACGCCTCTTTTTGGTGAAATTGTGTCATCAAAAACGTCTATAGGCACGCAATCTCAATCCATAAAATTTGTTCATCGGTCTGCACCGCATCAATACAAATTATTTCTCCAATATTTTGAAAAAGAATTTTATCCTTATGTAGGCTACTCCCAATCCCCATTATTAAGTTTTGGATTAGGTTCAGTTACAAACTTTAGTACACCCGACTTACAATTTAATGGGCTTTATTCTAAAGCTGGGCTTATAGCAAAATCTAGGCTCTCTACCCTATCTCTTGGTCTCTATTCCATTCAAGATTCCTTATATGGGAAAATCGCGTTAAAAGATCATATGTATCTTTCATATTTAATGGAAACGGTTAATGAAACAGACAGACTTAATACTGTTTCCTTAGGATTTAATGCTGGATACCCTGTCGCAGACCCCGTACTAAAAATTCATGGAGGATTGAATCTATCCGATTATGAAACAGTCTCTCAATCTAACGGAATTTACTACGGAATAGAACTCCCGCTTACAATCGGGAGGCTGACGAATACTGTTCGTGTCACTCAAATACAAAAAGAATACTCCGATACCATTAGTGGTCAGGTCGACTATAGCTATACGTCCGATTTCAACAAAACACTTACATTACTCCGATTTAATAACAAAGTTAATGAAACCTATGTTGTGAATACCCTTACCTATCAGCAAGGGAGAAGCCGTCATTACTTTGCATACAAAGCATTATCGGAATCGCAGGTATGGGTTGTGTCTATTGGTTCACAAATCCGCCTATCTAAATATGCTGGCTTAAATTTAAAAATTCAAAAAGATAGCGAAAGAAATGGACTCACGCTGTTTGCAATCGTAAATGTTTTAAAAGTGTTTAATGTGGAGGTATAGATGCGGACTTTATTAATATTATTATGTTTATCGACACTGAACTGCGCAGAAAGCACCCCCGTATTCTCGGCACTGACCGTTGAGTCGTTAAAAATATCCTCAGTAGATGAGTATCAGCCCATCTCTATGGTCATCATTAGTGCCGTAAATGCTGGAAATATGTCTGTATTGAATTCCGATATGACACCCATTGAATTAGCTATAGCTGAACATGAATCCGTAGCTATTTCGGGAAAAGCTCTCGCCTACCCTAACCCTATGAAATGGAGCGATACAAATGGAATTATTGGGTATGCGTTAAATCAAAGTACAGATGTAACTTTATCTTTATTTGATATGCGAGGAGTTGAAATTTATACCGAAGAATTTGCTTCAGAAGAAGTGGGTGGAAGAGAAGGTTATAACAAAATACCGTTCAACAAGGCGCATGTTGGTGAAGACTTGTCTACTGGTGTTTATGTCTTTTTACTCATGCATGACGGGTCCGTATTAGCCGAAAGTAAAGTCGGAATACATCAATGAAAATCATACTATTTTTAATACTGTTTTATACAAGTATTCATGCTGCAGATTATTATTTACCTACAGCTATCGGGAGTTCCGCCTATAGTAAAGGTATAGGGGCTCAAGGATTTGAAAAAACCTCTGTAGGCGTATTAGATAATCCTGGGAGCCTCTCACACATAGATCAGTATTCTTTTTCTTTTTTTTCCTCAACAATTATGAACGATTTTCTATATCAGACTCTCTCCTACGCTAAAAGAATCTCAGCTAAAAACGTACTAGGAATGGCCTATGTAGATTTAGGGGTATCCGCTATTCCTAAAACATCTTTAGGCAGCCATTCTGGTTTCAATGAAAATATCGTCCTACAAGATTCAACGTATAGTTATTCTAATTCTCTTTATAAAGTGTCTTGGCAACATAATACCTCTAAAACAGTATCCATAGGCACCTCCCTTACCTACTATAAAACAAGGCTCGCGTCTCTTTCCGGAACAGGGGTAAACATGGACCTAGGGCTTCATTACAAATCTCTATCCGGATTAACCGAAATATCAGTACAAAGCTCAAATATTATACCCGCACTTAACGTAACATATTCTAATGGAACAACAGAAACTCTCCCCTTTTATTCCACAGTAGGCATTAAACGCCGTCTCGACCATTTAACTCTTTTTATTCAATTAAAATCGACTAGTTTATCCACTTCAAGTTACCTCCATTCGTTAGGAGGCGAATATAAGATTCCCTTTGTTCCTCTCAGTTTTTTTGGGACCTGGTACCAATTAGAAGCTCTGGAGAGCATAAAGGA
Organism: uncultured Candidatus Marinamargulisbacteria bacterium; assembly: GCA_938082985.1. Classification (GTDB taxonomy): domain Bacteria; phylum Margulisbacteria; class Marinamargulisbacteria; family CALLLO01; genus CALLLO01. The sequence goes on from CALLLO010000125.1 coordinate 4,671, forward strand.
CTCCACTGTTTTAGGTATTCGATTAAACATGTGGTGTTTTAAGGCCAATTATTCGTATGAAAAGTCGGAATATCCGAAAAATGATAATACATACTATTTCAGTCTATCAGTAGACATATAAAGGATAAAAAAATGAACAAAATAAAAACAATCTTATTAATACTATTACTCACTGTTTCACAAATAGGGGCTATACCTAACGAAATGACTATTTATGTCCCACAAATATTAGACGAAACGCGAGCTCCGTTGTGGGGCGTATTTGATATTCAAGTCACACTGTACAACGACGACGATGCTCCGGTGTGGACAGAAACCTATACTAATACAGCCTTTAAAAAAGGCTACGCAGGTATTATTCCAGTTTCAATGGAAACATTTCCAGATCTATCTGTTTTAGAAAGTCCTCTCCTAGGGTTTAAAATCTTAAACCAAGACTCTCTATCAGAATCTTATATTTCAATATCGAGTACCCCATATGCAAAGGTATCTGAAAAAGCGAATGATGTTAATTGGGATATGGCCATAGACACGATGCCTGATGAGCTTATTACCGAACGACTTTTAGATCCGGCGATTATAGAAAAAATTGAGACGGCTCAATCTAATTTGACTGAGATTTCTCAGAATGAGACGGGTGTTACTACCCTCACTATAATAAATGAATCTCAAAATAATAATGATGGAGCCGCCCTTATCATCAGTGGTGATGGTGGTGATTCAGATGTAATGTTAATGACACAAAAGCAAAGTAATGGCATCAATCTCTCCAGCGTAGGAACAACTACCGAAAATCCTCTTCAAATTATTCAAAATAATGAAGTTGCTCTGACTATTAGTGACGACACAATAACCATCCCTGAAGGTAAAATACTCGTTGTGGATCTAAATGCGTCAGATTTATATGGACATGTTCCCATTGCTTCATTAGATCAAGAATTTATTACTAATTCTCATATTAAGGAGCCTATTACAGGGGACAATATTGAAACTATATCGGCAGCACAAATTACAGATATATTGGATGTTTCCCAGTTACCCACTGCGTTCATAACATCCGACCATTTATCTACTTCATTTACATTAAGCCAATCTCAAATAGAAGATCTCGATTTATCTAGAAACGAAGATGTAACCGAGCTTAATGATTCTGGACTAGTGCAACAAAGTTATACAAACTCAAGCATAAATACCGACACTGGAGTTCAACTTTTACTTCAATCTGATAATAAGAATATCCAAGCAATAATTCAAACATTTAAAGATGTTGATGGTGAGAAAATTGTTCAAATGGGTGCCATCACAGATACCACCATAGAAATTCTTCAAAACGAGGAAGCCGCTATTATTATTGATTCGGACAGTATTCAATTTGAAAAGCCGATAGTGGGGAGTGCTTCATTATTAACAGACATTCCTGCAGATCAACTGAGTGGTACAATTTCTGTCATTAATTTTCCAGATGACTTTATTACGTCAGAGCATTTATCAGAGACCTTTACTCTAACTCAATCTCAAATAGAAGACCTGGATCTTAGTCGGGACGAAAGTGTTGAGGAAACAAACAACTCCGGGCTCGTTGAGCAAAGTTATACCAATATCAGTTTAAATAATGAATCCGGTACTGCTATTAACGTTAAGGCTAACAACGGTGCCGATCAGGGATCCCTGAAAACCTACAAAAATACTGACGGGAAAACGCTTGTTTCTTTTGGATCTTCTACCGACACAAACGTCGCCATTACCTATGCAGACGAAACGGTTATCGAAATTTCTGAGGAGTCTATTCAATTTAATAAAACATTGAATGGTGACGGGTCTGGGCTAACTGATATCCAAACATCTGCTCTATCAGGGACTCTTTCTATAGATAATTTACCTACTGCTTACATTACGTCTGATCATCTTTCAGATGATTTTACCCTCCCCATTGCCTTACTCAGCGATTTAGATCTTAGTCGAGATGAAAACGTTGAAGAAACAAAGGGCTACGGTCTCATTGAACAAAGTTATACTAATATCAGTCTAAATAATAACTCAGGCGCTGCCGTTAATGTTATGGCTGATAATGGAGATACTCAAGGCTCCATGAAAGCCTATAAAGATTCTGACGGAGACACCCTTGTTTCTTTTGGATCAAACACTGAAACCAACGTCGCTATTACGTATGGAGACGAAACCGCTATTGAAGTCTCTGAAGATTCCATTCAGTTTAATAAAACACTGAATGGTGATGGATCTGGACTCAGCAGCCTCCAAACTGAGGCTTTTGAAGGGACTATTTCTGTCGATAATTTACCCACTAACTTCATAACCGCTGCCTATCTATCCGACGACTTTTCTATAGAAACGACCGTCATCAGCAACCTCGATCTTAGTCGGAACGAAAGTGTTGAAGAAACGAACAACTCCGGCCTCGTTGAACAAAGTTACACCAACCTCAGCTTAAATACTGACTCTGGAGCTGCCGTAAAGGTTCAAGCTAACAACGGGGCCGATCAGGGATCCATGAAAGCCTATAAAGATTCTGACGGAGACACCCTTGTTTCTTTTGGATCCGAAACCAACACTAACGTCGCCATTACCTATGCTGACGAAACCGCTATTGAAATATCTGCAGACTCTGTTCAATTCAATAAAACGCTGACTGGCGATGGAGCTGGACTCATCAGTCTCCAAACCGAGGCCTTTGAAGGCACCATTTCTATCGATAATTTACCGACTAACTTTATAACCGCCGCCTATTTATCCGACGACTTTTCTATCGAAACGACCGCCATCAGTGACCTCGATCTTAGTCGAGACGAAAGTATTGAGGAAACGAATGACTCCGGGCTCGTCGAACAAAGTTACACCAATATCAGCTTAAATAATGACTCAGGAGCCGCCGTAAAGGTTCAAGCTAACAACGGATCTGATCAAGGATCACTAAAAGCTTACAAAGATGAAAATGGAGACACTCTGGTTTCTTTTGGATCTGATACTGACACCAACGTGGCTATTACTTACGCGGACGAAACTGCTATTGAAGTCTCTGAATACTCCATTCAGTTTAACAAAACACTGAACGGTGACGGGTCTGGGCTTACTGATATTCAAACCTCTGCTTTGTCTGGGACGCTTTCAGTTGATAATTTACCGACGGCCTACATCACGGCTGATCATCTATCCGATAATTTTAGTATTGATATAGCCACAATTAGTGACTTAGATCTTAGTCGAGACGAAGATGTTGAAGAAACAAATGGTCTTGGATTAGTAGAACAAAGCTATTCCAATTTAAGTTCAAATAATGATTCAGGATCTGCCGTTACTGTTAAAGCTAATAACGGAACGTCACAAGGATCCATCAAAGCGTATAAAGATGAAATTGGAACATCATTAGTCTCTTTTGGTTCTGATACAAATACCAACGTTGCCATTACCTACGCTGACGAAACCGCTATTGAAATATCTGACTCGTCTATTCAATTCTATAAACCTCTTAGTGGAGAGGGGTCAGAACTAACCGACATCCAAACCTCTGCCCTGTCTGGCACGGTATCCATCGATAATTTACCCACTCACTATATTACGGCTTCCCATCTAGCAGACGACTTTTCTATTGAAACAACATCCATCAGTGATTTAGATCTGAGTAGAGACGAAAGTGTCGAGGAAACGAATGATGCCGGGCTCGTTGAACAAAGCTACACCAATATCAGTTTAAATAATGACTCAGGGGCGGCCGTTAGTGTTAAGGCTAACAACGGATCTGATCAGGGATCCATGAAAGCGTATAAAGATGACAATGGTACATCATTAGTCTCGTTTGGCTCTGATACAGATACCAACGTGGCTATTACT
>CALLLO010000126.1 GCA_938082985.1 uncultured Candidatus Marinamargulisbacteria bacterium
CAGACGGATTTATGGGTAAAAATTTATACCTCCATCTATCTGAACAAGCGAACGTAGATATATCCGTATTTGTACGAGAAGATTCTGAAGAAACGCTTCGCGATTTAATTTCAAAGTGCGACTTTATATTTCATTTAGCTGGAGTAAATCGACCTCAAAGCAATCATGAATTTGCTGAAGTTAATACGGATTTAACGACACTGATGTGTCAAATTGTTAGCGCTCAAAAAAGACCTATTCCTATTGTCTATACATCGTCAATTCAAGCCGAACTCGCAAACCCCTATGGACAAAGCAAGAAAGCCGCCGAAAAAAAATTAGAATCGCTTGCTGAAAAAAGTGGGAATCCTGTGTACATCTACCGACTACCCAATGTATTTGGAAAATGGGCACAGCCTAATTACAATTCAGTAGTTGCTACATTTTGTTACAACACCGTACATCAGATACCACTGACTATCCACGATAAAGATGCCCCTATTACATTGGTATATATCGATGATGTCATTAAATGCTTTATGACACATCTAACACAGGAAAGCATGACATCGGAAGCGACTATGTATACCGTAACACCAGAGTATTCAAGCACCATAGGAGACATTGCTTCTAAAATTTCAGCCTATAACTCAAACCGGGACTCCCTAGTAGTAGAAGAAGTCGGTACGGACTTAGATCGGGCACTGTACGCTACTTATCTGAGTTATATTCCCAAAACATCTTTTGGATATCCTCTAAAAGAACATACCGATAATCGAGGCCGATTTGTTGAGATGTTAAAGACAAAAAAATCCGGGCAGTTTTCTTTTTTTACAGCACATCCGGGCGTAACACGCGGCGGCCACTATCATCATACAAAATCGGAAAAATTTTTAGTCATATCAGGGCAAGCGACCTTTCATTTTCGTCATGTGATCACACAGGAATATTATGACATGTCCGTGTCCTCGGATAAGCCTATGGTAGTAGAAACTATTCCAGGTTGGACACACGATATTACCAATACGGGCACAAACGAAATGGTAGTTCTCCTATGGGCCAATGAAATATTTGATGCTTCAGCTCCGGATACATACCCAAGGTTAATAGGAGATAACATATGAAAAAGCTACATGTCATGACAGTCGTCGGTACTCGTCCGGAAATCATTAGACTTTCACGCGTTTTAACCAAACTAGATGAATACTGCACACATACTTTTGTTCATACCGGGCAAAACTATGATTATGAATTAAGCGAGATTTTTTTTCAGGATTTAGGCATACGAAAACCAGATATATTTTTAAATGCAGCAGGGACCTCTAGTGTTCAGACTATAGGAAAAGTACTAATTGAAATCGATAAGGTCTTAGATGAAATAATGCCGGATGCCATGTTGGTATTAGGCGATACAAACAGTTGTTTGGCTCTCTTGGCAGCAAAACGTCGAAAAATCCCTACCTTTCACATGGAAGCGGGAAATCGCTGTTTTGATGCGCGTGTTCCAGAAGAAATAAATCGCAAGATCGTGGACCATTTAGCGGATATTAACTTAACGTACAGTCATATTGCGCGAGAATATTTATTACATGAAGGGCTTCCCTCAGACCGCATTATCAAAACAGGGAGTCCCATGGCGGAAGTCTTAGACTATTATCAGTCCAAGATTCTAAAGTCTGATGTATTAGAACGGTTAAACTTAAACAGCGGTGCGTATTTTTTAGTCAGTGCGCACCGAGAAGAAAATATTGAATCCGATAAACAATTTGAACGGCTTATGAATGTCCTCAATACCCTTGCTGAGCACTTTAATCTACCCATCATTGTGTCCACACATCCCAGAACACAAAACCGTTTAAACAAAAAAACGCGGACCTTTCACCCACATATTATATTTATGAAACCCTTAGGTTTTTGTGACTATGTAAAGCTTCAGTGTCATGCCAAAGTAGTATTATCGGATAGTGGGACAATTTCTGAAGAATCTTCGATTTTAAATTTTCCAGCGTTAAATATTAGAGACGCTCATGAGCGTCCCGAAGGTATGGAAGAAGCGTCGGTTATGCTAGTTGGCATGTCTATAGAGCGCATCATTCAAGGCATTACTATATTGGAAACCCAAGCTAGAGGAGAGCAACGACTACTTCAGCAGGTAGGCGATTATTCAGCTTTAAATGTTTCAGATAAGGTTGTTCGTATTATTCATAGTTATACAGATTATGTAAATAGAGTGGTTTGGAAACAATTTTAGTTCCAACTCGAGTACTTTTGTTAACCCAATGGTTTGATCCCGAACCCTCGATGAAAGGATTAGCCTTTGCTAAACACTTACAGTCCTTAGGATATGAGGTCGAAGTTGTTACTGGATTCCCTAACTATCCCAGTGGAACGCTATATTCCGGATACTCTTCACGTTTGTTTCAACAGGACATGATGGAGGGCATTAAAGTAAATAGAGTATGGTTATTTCCAAGTCATGATCAATCTGCATTAAAGCGAGTATATAATTATCTAAGCTTTGCCTTCTCAGCTCTCATACGCTGCCTGTTTTTCACAAAACGTCCGGACATTATTTACGCCTATCACCCCCCATTAACTGTTGGGTTTACCGCTATGATGGTAGGGCTATTTCGCCGAGTAAAAGTTGTTTACGACATACAAGATATGTGGCCAGATACCTTAAAAGCAACCGGCATGATTCAAAATAATATGGTTTTAAATAGCGTAGGTCGTGTAGCCAAACTGATATATGCACATATGGACCACATTGTAGTATTATCTCCCGGCTTTAAGTCACTGTTGTTACAGCGTGGGGTGGAAAAAGATAAGATTACAGTAATTCCTAATTGGTGTAATGAGAGTGACTTAATAAAAAACAGCTACCCTACCCCTGAAAATTTTCCAAAGGATACTACGTTTAAGGTAGTTTTTGCCGGAAATATGGGGAAAGCTCAAGATCTGTCCGTTGTTCTTAACGCCGCCAAAACCTTGGAAAAAGAGGTATCCTTTATTTTTATTGGAGGAGGTCTTGAAGTCACTTCATTACAAGAAATTGTACGTAAGGAAACATTGAAAAACGTTTATTTCATTCCACCTGTACCGATGTCGGATGTCAGTTTGTACTTAAAACAAGCAGATGCACTTTTAGTACATTTAAAAGACAATCCCTTATTTCAAATTACCATTCCTTCAAAAACACAAGCTTATATGGCCCTCGGAAAACCTATCCTTATGGGGGTTAAGGGTGACGCTGCTAAAATAATTACTAACGCAAATTGCGGAGAAGTATTTGAGCCGGGGTG
>CALLLO010000127.1 GCA_938082985.1 uncultured Candidatus Marinamargulisbacteria bacterium
AGCCTCCTTTGATTTCAACAAGTTAAATGGGGTGTCCGGACAGGACGTTATCCCTGTTGTTGTACAGGATTTTGAGACTAAATCTGTACTCATTTTAGCCTATATAAATGAAGAGGCGCTTCGCTTATCTTTAGAAAAAAAGAAAGCTATATTTTGGTCCACTAGTCGGCAAGAACTTTGGTTTAAAGGGGCTCAGTCAGGGGACGAGCTCCAATTACTGGAAGTTCTGGTTAATTGTGAACAAAATTCCTTTGTTTTTTTAGTTAGAAAGATAGGTCCGGGTGTTTGCCATACTAAAGAAGACGGCTGTACGCGACAAAGCTGTTATTATAGATCTTTAGAGTCATTTTCTATTTTACGAAAACTCGATTAAAGACTTTTCATAGTCTAGGGGAGCTTCGTATCCTAATAGATTACATAGTGTTGCGGCTATATTTGCTAGGCCTGGGGTTTCGGTTTTAGCAAGTTTATATTCGTTTTCATATTGAGAGTCTACTATGGCACAAGGCACAGGGTTGAGTGTATGTGCTGTTTTTGGCGTTTTGATGCCATTTTTTTCTGTAAACATAACTTCAGCATTTCCGTGATCCGCAAGAACGATTGTGATCCCATTTAGGTCATTCACCATATCAATAATTTTTTGGACACTTTTATCAGTGATTTCTACGCCTTTAATCGTTGCGTCTAAATTTCCTGTGTGCCCAACCATATCTCCATTTGGAAAATTTATGCGTCCAAATTTATACTGTCCTGATTTTAGTAACTCAATGACTTTGTTTGTAATATCAGTTGCTTTCATTTCTGGTTTTTGGTCAAAAGGGATTGTGTCGGAAGGAATTTCGATAAAGGTCTCAAGTGCTTTATCTATATAGCCGGATTTATTTCCATTCCAAAAATAGGTGACGTGCCCATACTTTTGAGTTTCAGAAATTGCAAAAGCAGAAGTTTTCATTGCACAGAGATAATTACTTATAGAATTTTTTATACTGGGAGGCGTGACCAAAAAGTTTTCAGGAATATGTAAGTCTCCGTCATATTGCATCATGCCTGCAAAGAAAATATTGGGGACGCGTCGTCTATTAAACTTTGTGAAATCACTGCTTTCAAAAGCGAGGCTAAGTTCTATAGCTCTGTCTCCACGAAAATTAGTCATGATGACGCTGTCATTATCTTGAATCGTACCGACTGGGATGCCTTTCTCAGTAATGACAAAGGAGGGCATATATTGGTCAGTTAGCGCGGGGTCCGAATCATAGAAGAATTGTATAGCCTCACTTGCAGACTTGGCTTCTTTTTCTCCTAGCCCTAAAACATGCGCGTTCCATCCTCTTTCTACAATACTCCAATCCGCATTGTATCTATCCATTGTTGTAATCATTCGGCCTCCGCCGGAAGCTATTTTAATGTCAGCTCCTTTTGAATTTAATACGTGGATATGAGCTTCTAAAGCTGAGATGTAATTCAGGGCTGTTTTTTGACCTACATCACGTCCATCTAATAGCGTATGTAAACGAATGCTTTTTTGCCCTTCTAACACGGCTTGGCTTATCATTTTTTTAAGATGGTCAATATGGGCATGAACATTCCCATCTGATAGTAGACCTATGAAGTGAAGGCTTGTATCGTTTTCTTTTGTAGTAAGAAGTGCTTTTTTCCAGGTTGACCCTTCAAATATGGAACCCGTTTCAATGGCTTTTTTCACAAGCGAAGCGCCTTGCTCAAATATGCGTCCTGAGCCTAATGCATTATGACCAACTTCACTGTTTCCCATGTCATCGTCTGTTGGCATGCCGACTGCTGTTCCATGCGCTTTAAGTTCTATATATAGGGGGTGTGTCATTAAGCTGTCTAAACAAGGGGTTTTTGCTAAATGTACGGCATTGGCATCGTTTTTTTCTCCAAGACCTACACCGTCCATAATTATTAATACAAGTGGGCCAGGTCTTCCCTTGAATTTTTTAAGGGGCTTAAGCTGTAGTGGTTTTGACATGGGACGTATCCTTTTTATGACTAATCATGCATATGACTGTTAATATTTGTAAAAATAATTTGGGTCAAGTATACTATATCGCTGCTCGGAAACAAGGGCGGTAAAAATTGAAAATTAACCTATAGGAAAAGGATAGAATTTTATGGCTACACAAAAAGAAATAATGCGCTTTGAGCTAATTATGGACGCTGGAAATGGCGCTCAAAAAGCAGGAGACATTTTAATCAAAGCATTCGCTAAATCAGGACGTTTTGTATTTATTGAACCTCTTATTCCTGCAGAAATAAGTCCTCCGAAGCGGACCCCTCATTCTATGTCCGGTGCTGTTATTAGAGTGTCAACGAATGAACTATCCAATATGGGGAGCACCTCTGATCTTATGTTGTTTGAACATGAGATTTTGTTAGAGCGTCGGTTAAAAGATAGTGATTATACTATAGGCGGACTTGTTTTACTTGATATGGCAGATGAACGTCGGGCTAAAGATGCTTATGCGGCTGTTATTGAGGAAGCTAAGTCTGTTGGCCTAAAGGTCATTTCGTTTAATATGGATGATGAATCAGTCGCTATTATCAAAGAATTAAACGGTAATGGTAAGAATATGTACTATTTGGGTATGATGGCAGCTATTTATGAAATGCCTGAAGAGTATGTTGCAGGCTTAATTCGCCAAGTCTTTAAAAAGTTGTCTGAAGAGAAACTTAATAAGAACTTAACTATTTATGCGAATGGGTATAAAAATGCTTTGGAAGTATGTCCGGAAACATTTGATATTCCTAAGACGGAAAAAAGTATGACCGATTCCATTTTACTGGATGGGAATACTTCTTTAGCTATGGGTATTATTGATGCGGGTATTCGTTTTTATGCGGGCTACCCTATAACTCCAGCTTCGTCTATTATGCATTCACTATCGAAGGCCTTTCCGGCTTACGGTGGGATGGTTCATCAAGCAGAAGATGAGATCTCAGCTGTAGGAGCCATGATAGGCTCTTATTATGCAGGTGTTCCAGCTGTTACAGCTACATCAGGACCAGGTTTGTCGTTGAAACAAGAATTTATTGGCTTAGCTAATTCAGCGGAAATTCCATCTATTATTATTAATGTTCAACGTGGTGGGCCTTCTACTGGATTGCCAACACGAACAGAGCAAACAGATTTGTTTGCTTCTGTATTTGGTACGCATGGAGAGAGTCCTAAAGTCGCTATTAGTGTTTCTAACGTTGAAGATTGTTTCTATGTTCCTCATGTTGCACGATATATAACAGAGAAATTACGAGCGCCGGTCATAATTTTAAGTGATTATATTACATCTGTAAGTTATAAAGTGCTTGAAAAATTACCCTTACTAGAACTCGATGATATTAATGATATTTCGGACGATATTTTGGCTAGATTTAATATCAAGCGTTTACCAGATACCATTGAAATGGTTAAAGACAATCAAGCTAACCCAGGTGTGCCAGACAAAATGAGACGTGTAACAGGACTTAATACAGATGCGTCTGGGAATGTTGTGTATTCATCTGAAAGCAACCAACGGTCTCATGATATTCGTAATGAGAAATTAGAAGTTGTCAGGCGAGCATTAACATCTCCTGAAATAATTGGAGCGCCCACAGGTGATCTTCTTCTCGTGTGCTGGGGAAGTTCTAGAGGCGTTGTTGAAGAAGCCATTAACTTAGCTAATCAAGAAGGTATTAAAGTATCGGCTCTTAATTTTAAAATTGTGTATCCACTGCCTACAATGTTGAGTGAGATATTCAAAAAATTTAAGAAAGTAGTAACGATTGAAGTAGCATTTGGAAAAGAAAATAAGCCAACGGAGTTTTCTACATTACTTCGATCAGAAACTCTTGTTGATATTGGATTAGGCTTAGCACAAGCGACAGGACGTCCGCTTAAACCTAAATCTGTCTTAGCAAGAATTAAAGACTTGGTTTAAGGAGCGAGATATGACAACTGAAGTAAAACAAGTAAAAATGAAAGACCTTAAAGCCTTAGACCCTCGATGGTGTACAGGCTGTGGTGATTACACCATGTTAGTAGGTGTTCGAAAGCTTATGGTAAAAGATCAAATGCAACCTAAAGATACCGTATATGTATCGGGAATTGGTTGTTCTGGTCGTATCCCACATTATATGAATACGTATGGGTTTCATACTATTCATGGACGATCCGTGCCTATATCTACAGGTGTTGCCTTAGTAAGACCAGATCTAAATGTTTTCGTGGCTTCTGGTGATGGAGACTCATTGAGTATTGGAGGCAACCATTTGTTACATGGTATTTCTAAAAATATTCACTGTGTTTATATGATGCATGACAACCAAATTTATGGGTTAACAAAGAATCAAACATCTCCTACAACGCGTAAAGGGCTCGTTACAGCAACGTCTCCTGGTGGATCGATTATGGATCCTATCAATCCTATTCGTTTTGCATTAGGTTTAGGGGCTACGTTTGTAGCGAGTACAGCAGAATGGTTAGGTCAACATTTTGTAGATACTATTGAAGCTGCAAAAAACCATAAAGGTTTTTCTTTTGTGCATGTCGCGCAACGCTGTCCAAAATTTAATCCAGCGGCTTGGGATTTTCAAAATTCTGACTGGATCAACTTTTTAGACCACGAAAATGGGGTTGCAGGGGACACTAAAGGTGCTCCTGATGCTAAAGTAGTTAAACATGACCCCTCAGACTTGGAGGGTGCTTTTTCTCATTCTGAAAACGTGCCTAATGTTTTTGGTATTTTTTACCAAAAAGAAAAAGCCTCTTATGATGATTTGATGAGACAGGCTGTTGAGAATACACCTAAGAAAGATCCTAGTAAGTTACTAGATGGATTTGCGCTTTAATCTATGAGTATCACAGAAATAAGTTGTGAAACCTTGAGAGATAAACTTCTCAACAAGGACGACTTTTTTCTTTTAGATGTGCGTGAACCGGAGGAGTTTGAGGCCGGGTTTATTCCCGGTGCTATTTTGATTCCTTTGTGTGAATTGTCTGAGCATTTACCTGATTTTTCATGTTATGGCGACTATGTTATTTCATGCAAAATGGGTGGGCGAAGTGCCGAAGCGGCTTTAGTTATGAAAGAGGCTGGTTTTAAAAATATTGAAACACTAATAGGTGGCATTCAACGATGGTACATGGAGTATGGCTCATCGAATGAATTATTATAAAGGAGAATGATTATGTCAAAATTTAAAGTAACAGTTGTAGGGGCAGGAAATGTTGGGGCAACAGCGGCACAACGTATTGTAGAAAAACAGTTAGCAGACGTTGTTCTTATTGATATCGTTGACGGGCTTCCTCAAGGGAAAGCACTCGATATGATGCAGTCGGCTGCGACAGAAGGTTTTGATACTCATATCACGGGTACAAATGATTATACTGATACAGCAGACTCTGACGTTGTTGTTATTACAGCTGGGATTGCGCGTAAACCAGGGATGAGCCGTGATGATTTATTAAAAACGAATGCTAATATTGTAGGCTCTGTAACTGAGCAAATTGTTGCTCATTCACCCAATGCGATTATTGTTGTTGTATCTAATCCTTTAGATGTTATGACTCAACTAGCGTGGAAGAAATCTGGTTTAGACTCTAAACGTGTTATTGGTATGGCTGGCGTTTTAGATTCTTCTAGATATGCCTGCTTTATTGCAGAAGCTCTTAACTGTTCAATCAAGGATGTTCGAGCGATGGTTCTTGGTGGGCATGGAGATACCATGGTTCCAGTTCCTCAATACACTACGGTTAATGGCATTTCTATAACAGAACTTTTACCTGCGGAAACAATTGAAGCTATTAATGATAGAACACGTCATGGCGGTGCTGAAATAGTTAAGTTCTTAAAAACAGGTTCTGCTTATTATGCTCCATCTGCGTCGGCAGTGGCTATGGTTGAAGCTATACTATTAGATTCAGGTCGGATATTACCTTGTTGTGCTCTTCTTCAAGGTGAGTATGGGGTGAATAACTTGTATTGTGGCGTTCCGGCTGTTTTGGGTCGTGAAGGTGTCAGAAAAGTTATAGAGATTCCTTTGAATGAATCAGAATTAGCCGATTTGCAAAACTCCGTAGCGGCAGTTAAAGAACTTTCAGATCAACTGTAAGTTTACGTGTAGTTGAAACTAAAAAGGCTCCTTCATTTGAAGGCGCCTTTTTTTTGACTAAATGTATTCTGAGGTGTTATCTGCCTATCATTTTTTTAGGTTGAACCAGGTCATCAAAAGTTTCTTCACTTAGTAAGTTAAGTGCAAGCGCTGCTTCTTTAAGCGTACTTCCTTCTTTGTGAGCCTTTTTTGCAATAGCAGCGGCGTTATCATAGCCAATATGCGTATTTAATGCAGTAACAAGCATGAGTGAATTATTTAAGTTTTTCTGAATATTAGCTTCGTTTGGGGTGATTCCGGATACGCAATTTTTATTAAAACTATGCATACCATCTGCAAGAAGCTTAATAGATTGAAGTAGATTCAAAATCATCATGGGGCGATAGACGTTAAGTTGGAAGTTTCCACATGACCCAGCAAAAGAGATGCCAGCATCATTTCCTATTACTTGTGCTGCAATCATAGTGAGTGCTTCACATTGTGTCGGGTTTACTTTACCAGGCATAATAGATGAACCGGGTTCATTTTCTGGAATATTGAGTTCACCAATGCCACATCGTGGACCCGAAGCTGACCATCTAATATCATTAGCAATTTTATGAAGAGAGGCGGCTAGTGTTTTTAGAGACCCGCTCATTTCAACGATAGCATCGCTACCAGATAAGGCTTCAAATTTATTGGGAGCAGAGATAAACGTTTGTCCTGAAATTTTTGAAATAGCGGATATGACGCTTTTAACATATCCTTTTGGGGTATTTAATCCGGTACCAACAGCCGTACCACCAATGGCTAGTTCGGATAAACGTTTGAGAGCATCGTTAATTCTAGCTTCTCCGTTTACAAGTTGTTGTGTGTAACCTGAAAATTCTTGCCCAACAGTTAAAGGTGTAGCATCCATTAAATGAGTCCGTCCAATTTTGACTACAGAGTCGAATGTGTCTGATTTTTCTTTGAAGGTTGTACGTAAGCCCTGTAATGCTGGCATTAAGGCTTCTTTAATCTCCAGAACTGCGGATATATGCATAGCGGTGGGAAAGGTATCGTTTGATGACTGTGATTTATTGCAGTCGTCATTAGGATGTACAGGCGTTTTGGATCCAATTTTTCCACCTGCAATTTCAATCGCTCTGTTTGAAATGACTTCGTTACTATTCATATTGGTTTGAGTCCCAGACCCTGTTTGCCATACGCTAAGAGGGAAGTGTTCGTCCAGTTTTCCTGAGATTACATCGTCAGCTGCTTGGCTAATCAAGTCTGTTTTTTCTTTGCTTAATACACCTACTTCTTGGTTGGCTAGTGCACAGGCTTTTTTGAGTATGCCGAAAGCTTTAATAAAGGATCTTGGAAACGTTTCGTCTCCAATATCAAAGTTCATAAGGGACCGGCCTGATTGGGCACCATAATATTTGTCAGCAGGAACTTCAATGTTTCCCATAGTATCTTTTTCAATGCGTATCTTAGTCATGATGGCCCTCCGAGGTTTAAATCGGGCCTACTATAACATTAATTAGTCGTTTTTTTTATTCTTCTAAAAAGTCTAATAGTTTTTCTGTTTTTTGAGAGTGTGAGTTTAATAATACATCTATAAAGCGGAGGACTAATGCCTGTTGATTACCTGGGATGTATTGAAGTGCTTGTAATATTTTTATTGTGTCGGGATGGACAATGAGGTTGTTTGTGTAGTTTTTATAAAATTCCAATAAAAAACTTTCATTTTGAATGAGTAGTCGTTTGATACGCATATCGTATTCGTTGATAAGAATTAGTTCGCTTGTGCCTAGTTTTTCTTTAATGATTTCACTTAAAAAACTTAGAGCAGCTTCTTCACATAGAAGTCCTTCCGACTCTAAAAAATTTAATAATATTAAAATTTTACCGGAAGAAGGTGGCGCTGAATGACCTGTTAATAATTTACTGCAATATTGGCTAGAGGTACCCAGTGTTTTTGCTAGTTGTTTATTTGTTATTTTTTCGGTATCGATTAACTTGGCTAATTGGTCTACCCATATTGGCATATATTATACTCTCTCAACTAAAGTGGTTACTAAATGGGGTGTATTGTAACTAGATTGGTTACTTACTTCTCCCTTAGAGTGTTATTCCCCTTAACCAGGGAGTTTAAACCTAGGAGGGTCATCTATGAGTAATGCTCAATATCTATGTCAGGCCATCGAAGTATCCAAGCATAAGCTCATAGCTGAGATTGATTCTCTTTTGGATGGCGCTATGTCTTGCTATATGAAAAGAGGCGAGAAATTACAAGAGTTACGAACGATACTTAAATACTTAGAGTCGCTGGTTCAAGTTTTAAAAAAAATGCAAACATTAGAGAGTTTGGACCAATTTGATGCGCGTTTACTATTTAGTGATGTCGATTTTTCAGAAGAACACTCTCAGTCTTTTCCTGATGATCACGTGAAAATTTTTAGAAAGTTCAAACCAAGATGAACCCAGAGCTCATCCATCGACAAGGCTTTTATACTTAGCTATAATACTTCTGTTCTATTTTACACACGCAGGAGTGACTATGTTAAAGAAATATCTGTCTTCTTCTATTGGGAAGAAGCAAATTGTAGCCCTTACAGGGCTAGCTATGGTTTTGTTTTTATTGGCGCATTTAGCGGGAAATTTATTAATTTTTAAAGGTGCTGATGCATATAATGCGTATGCTGCAGCACTTAAAGAATTTGGCGCTTTGCTATGGGTGGCTAGATTAGGCTTAATCGCTATGTTTTTCATTCACTTTGTTTTTATTTTTTTGTTAGTGAAGCAAAATAGACAGGCTAGAGGTGTACAATATAGTGAGCCTCTTCATGCAAATACACGGTCGCTATCTACAAAACTTATGCCTGTATCTGGCACTATTTTACTTGCGTATATTATTACTCATTTAATGGATTTTACCTTTACACATTCAAACATTGCTAACGCGACAGTCTGTGGTGACTATCTCGGGCTTTATGGTCTTGTTGTTAATCATTTCTCTAATCCTTTTGGATCACTTTGGTATGTTATTGCTATGTTTGCTGTAGGCTTTCATTTAACACATGCTGTTCAAAGTGTGGCTCAAACCTTTGGCTGGAACAATTCTAAATATACCCCTTTTATCAAAAAAACTAGTGTTGTAGTCGGGATAGGCATTGCCGCTGGCTTTGCCGCTGTTCCGATTTATGTGTTTTTTTTAGCGTGTGGCACAAGTAGCTGCACTTTAGGGTAGGAGCTACGATGAGTAAACAATTAGAATCACATATTCCAGAAGGTCCAGTAAAAGATAAATGGACGAAGGCTAAATTTGAAAACAAGCTGGTAAACCCTGCCAATAAACGTAAGTTTAAGGTACTGGTTGTTGGGACTGGGCTGGCTGGAGCTTCTGCTGCGGCTACGTTGTCTGAGCTTGGATATCAAGTTCAGTCGTTTTGCTTTCAGGATTCACCGAGACGCGCGCATAGTATTGCCGCCCAAGGTGGAATAAACGCAGCTAAAAATTATCAAGGTGACGGAGATAGCGTACATCGCTTATTTTACGATACAGTTAAGGGGGGCGATTTTAGATCACGAGAAGCTAATGTACATCGATTAGCAGAAGTGTCCTCAAATATTGTTGACCAATGCGTGGCTCAAGGGGTTCCTTTTGCGAGAGAGTACGGGGGTTTATTGGACAATCGCTCTTTTGGTGGCGCCCAGGTCTCTCGTACTTTCTATGCTAAAGGTCAAACGGGACAGCAGTTATTAATTGGTGCGTATAGTGCCTTAATGAAAGAGGTTTCTACGGGCAGCGTTGAGTTATTCACACGCAGAGAAATGCTAGAGCTTGTTGTGATTGACGGTAAAGCGAGAGGCATCATCGTTAGAAACTTAATCACAGGAGGGATGGAAACATACATGGGTGACGCTGTTATGTTGTGTACCGGTGGATATGGAAATGTTTTCTATTTATCTACAAACGCTATGGGAAGTAACGTTACGGCTACATGGCGAGCACATAAAAAGGGCGCTTATTTTGCTAACCCTTGTTATACACAGATTCATCCAACGTGTATTCCTGTACATGGTGAGTATCAATCCAAACTTACTTTAATGAGTGAAAGTTTACGAAATGATGGACGTGTTTGGGTTCCTGAAGCTAAAAATGATAAACGTAAGGCTAGTGACATTCCTGAAGAAGAAAGAGATTATTATCTAGAACGTAAGTATCCTAGTTTTGGAAATTTGGTACCGAGAGATATAGCATCTAGAAACGCTAAATATGTGTGTGATGAAGGAAAAGGCGTAGGGGCGACTGGCTTGGCGGTATATCTTGATTTTTCCGATTCTATTAAACGATTAGGTCAAAAAACAATTGAAAATCGGTATGGAAATTTATTTGATATGTATGAACAAATCACAGGATCAAGTCCATATGAAGAACCTATGATGATTTATCCTGCTGTTCATTACACTATGGGCGGTCTGTGGGTAGATTATAACTTAATGACGTCTATTCCTGGCTTGTTTTGTTTAGGGGAAGCTAATTTTTCTGATCATGGAGCGAATAGACTGGGTGCCTCGGCACTTATGCAAGGCCTGTCAGATGGTTATTTTGTAGCGCCGTATACATTAGGGAATTATTTAGCTCAACAAGACCTCGCTCAAGTGGATGCTACTCATCCTGATGCGGTTAAAGCCTTATCTTCTGCACAGGAGCGTATCGATAAACTTTTAGCTATTAAAGGTGAACGGACGGTTGATGACTTCCATAAGGAACTAGGTTTGTTGTTGTGGGATAAATGTGGAATGAGCAGAAATGAAGCTGGATTAAAAGAAGCTTTGGTTAAAATCCCTAAAATTCGTGACGAATTCTGGGAAAATGTTAATGTTATGGGCTCTCCTGGGGAACTCAATCAAACATTAGAAAAAGCGGGCCGTGTGGCTGACTTTTTAGAGTTTGGTGAATTGATGGTAAAAGATGCACTTGAGAGAAAAGAATCTTGCGGTGGGCATTTTCGTGAGGAAAGTCAGACAGAAGGGGGAGAAGCCTTACGTGATGACGAGAACTTTGCCCATGTTGCAGCCTGGGAATTTAATGGGGTCGGTGAAGTGCCTATTTTGCATAAAGAGGCTTTGATTTTCGAAAATGTGGCCTTAGCACAAAGGAGTTACAAATAATGAGTAACGCAGCTAAAAAAATTAATCTTAATTTAAAAGTATGGCGTCAAAAGAATGCGGAAGACAAGGGCTACTTTGATGTCTATAAAGCGGAAGGAATAGACCAAGATGCGTCTTTTCTTGAAATGCTGGATGTCGTTAACGAAGGCTTGTCTAAGCAAGGAAAAGATCCGATTGCTTTTGACCATGACTGTAGAGAAGGTATTTGCGGAATGTGTGGAGCTGTAGTTAATGGGCATGCTCACGGTCCTAAAGCTAAGACAACACTTTGTCAGCTTCATATGAGAACCTTTAGCAATGGGCAGACTTTAGTCATTGAACCTTTCCGTTCAAGAGCTTTACCTGTTCAAAAAGATTTAATTGTTGATAGATCCGCTTTTGATAGAGTGATTGCCTCTGGTGGATTTATTTCTGTTAGAACCGGAAGTGTTCAAGATGCGAATAATATTCCTGTTGAGAAAAAATCAGCTGATTTAGCGTTTGATGCCGCGTCGTGTATCGGTTGTGCTGCCTGTGTGGCAGCATGTCCTAACGCGTCGGCTATGTTGTTTGTATCTGCGAAGGTGAGTCATTTGGCTTTGCTTCCTCAGGGACAACCGGAAAGAAGCCGTCGTGTATTAGGTATGGTTGAGCAAATGGATACGGAAGGGTTTGGTAACTGTTCTAATGAATATCAATGTGAAGCGGCTTGTCCTAAAGGGATTAGCGTTCAGAATATTGCTCGTATGAACCGAGACTATGCTCATGCTAGGTTTACTTCAGAGGATTAATAAATTTGGATATTAAATCTTGTTTAAAACAATCCTATCGTGATGCCGCTGATTTAGCAGCGAGTTATTGCATGCGTGAGGACGTTTTAGACAAGACACTCCAAATTTCTAAGGAGTTGGCGTCGGCATTTAATGCGGGTAATAAGGCCCTTATCTGTGGGAATGGCGGCAGTGCTTGTGATGCTATGCATTTTGCAGAAGAGTTTACGGGACGCTATCGTAAAGATAGAAAAGCCTTACCTGTTATTTCTTTGACGGATGCCTCTCATATAACCTGTGTTGGAAATGACTTTGGATTTGAAGAAATCTTTGCCCGCGGGGTAGAGGCTTACGGGAAAAAAGGTGATATGTTCTTTGCTATCTCGACGAGTGGTAATAGTGAAAATGTTATTCGTGCTGTAGCTAAGGCTAAAGGCTTAGGTCTTAAGACCGTTGGGTTTTTGGGTAAAGATGGTGGCGTGTTATCTGGGAAATGTGAGTATGAGTTTATTGTGCCTCAGACCACGTCGGATCGTATCCAGGAAGTCCATATGATGATCTTACATATTATTATTGAAGGTGTTGAGCGTCAGCTTTTTCCTGAGAATTATGAATAAGTAGATAGACAAATTAAATTAATCGGATAGGCTATATATATGTTTAAAAAAATTGAAATTTGGGTCCTATATTTAACACTAGTATTTGCCTTTTGTTTTGCTGTGTTTTTTGGCATGCAAGTCAGGTATGAGTTAAAAGGCACCCATAGAAAAGGGGTGTTATCGAAAGGGGCTTTGTTTTTAGTTGAGATACCTACAAATATAAAAAAGATCTTTACTGAAAGACATGGGGGCGATTTACGGTTAGAAGGTAACTTTTTAGATTTTTCAGGCTTCAATGGTGATCCCAATTCAGAAACTCAATATCTTCTCTTATCCCGTTTTAATAAAGAAATTATAGAAAGTATCGTAGAATTAGTTGATTTAAAGACCTTTAAAGTTGTTCACACATGGAATCCAAATATCACTAAACATAATATATTAATAGATACAAAACACCCTCATTTTGAAAATCATTTACGGGATAAGACGGATTCTAATTCACGGCTAAGACATCCATTATTAACTGAAGATGGCTCCGTGTTGTATATAAACCAGGTACTTGAAAAAATAGGAAAAGATAGTTCGCTAATATGGCAGAATCAAAAAACAGCCTTTCATCATTCACTTGAGGAAGATGCAGACGGTAATTACTGGATACCCTCAAACTCTTTCCCTTATAAAATCACTCAAAGACATATTGATCCGGCTTTTGGGAGTTATGCTGATAACACGCTCACAAAAGTATCTCCAGAAGGGGATATTTTATTCGAAAAATCTGTTAGCCAAATTTTTATAGAACATGGACTCAGTCGTTTGCTAAGATTAGGGGGCCAGTATAATACGGATCCGCTTCATTTAAACGACATTCAACCTGTGTTAAAGACGACAAAATTTTGGAAAAAAGGAGATCTTTTCCTTTCTTTTAGAAATTTATCAATGGTAATGCTTTACAGGCCGGAGACAAATAAAATAATAACAATGTTATCTGGCCACACTTCGTTACAACATGATGTTGACATAATTAGTGACGAGAGAATCGCAATATTCAATAATGATTCGCGATTTAGTAATAAAAAAATGCCTTTCGAAAGAGGACTTGTAATTAATGAATATAATAAGGTTGTTATTTATAATTTCAAAACTCAGCAGTATGAGTCATACTTAGAGGAGTCACTAAAAAATAATAAAGTACGTACGGAGATAGAAGGACAATCAGAAATTTTAAGCAATGGAGATTTGTTTATAGAAGAAACAAGGGGTGGGCGACTTTTATATTTCAAGAGTGACGGGGAGTTGCAATGGCAGTATATAAATAAGGCTGAAGATGGTCATGTGTATTTCTTAAGCTGGTCAAGAATTTTACATACTCCTAAAGACCTAGAAAGTGTCCGGAATTTACTGTCAAAAAAGGAGCTCTCACATGAATAAATATATATATATAGCCATTATTTT
>CALLLO010000128.1 GCA_938082985.1 uncultured Candidatus Marinamargulisbacteria bacterium
CTCAACCAGGCGCTAACAGATACCTTGCTAGCACTGGAATCTCAAGAAGAAAGCTCTATTCAAAACCTCTCTGTTACAGATAGAGAAAACCTTCTGGGCCTATTAGTAAACGGCGTAGCGATGAATACAGAAGCTGCTAGAAATCTAGTGACTAAGATTGTGGTCGAAGTACGAAAAAACCTCCAGGTCAAAGAAAATCAAGACGCTTTCATGGCCGATTTCGCCAATAGGCTCGTGGTGAAGCAAAAACACTCACGATATAATGGCATGAGTATAAACAAGCAGGCACTAGTTGAAAATTTTGAACATCACCTTTCTAAAGAAGCCATTGCACTTTTTGAAACGGGCTTTGTGGAAGCTCCTGCAAAAATGATCGTGGATACCTTGTCAAAAGATCCTAGACAAGCACAAATTATAAAAGAAACATTTGAAAGGCCTCAGCATTCGCAAGCACTCAAAGCTAACCTTATGATTGCGGCAGCCACTGATCCACTCGCCATTATAGCGCTTACTAGCATGGAAGATTCTATACTAGCCGTGGTTAGCAATCATGATGCTACCACGGCACTACGGATACATCATATGAAAAGTATGCTTCATATGTATGGTAAAACGACGATAGAGACAATGAAAGGCTCCGAAGCCAGGCTTCAGAAGCTTCACACATTTTTTACAGGGATACAGAACCTTATAAAAAGATACAATCCCGGATTAACAGAAGAAATCGCGCTTACGGGAATTGAATCCTGTAACAGGGCCATTGAGGATATAATGGCCAACCCAGAACCCGATACAGATACCATTAAGCAATTAGAAGCTACGCGTGATTTGTACCAGCTTTATCTGAGTAGCATTGATCTGGCGGGCCAAAGTGAAGCAGCTCTTAGGATGGTAGCCTTAGAGTCAACAGATCTCTTTGGTGATATAGACACTTTTATGGAACAGCACTCCCATCACGAACTCCCCTCTAAGAGTGCTCACACCGCCTTGGATAACATGAAAAAGGGCACTGTGACGGAGGAAGGGATTGAAGCTCTTGAACACTTTATCGCTGTTGATGAGCAAAAACCCACCGATGATAAAACAAAACTAAGTCCGGAGGATAGCCACTTGATGAAGAAGATTATCGCAAAAGCTCATGCAGAATTCAATCCTCTGTCTGAGACTATACGTACTCTGGTTATCCGTTCCCAAGATCAGACAACACTCCTCGCCGCCGTAAAGGAAGAGATCTCAGCATCTATAGTCGCATTTAATGATATGATCCCTAAAATACTTAGAGAACATCTATCCTCGATATGTGACGCCTTAGCTCCGGAAACAGAGCTAACAATAGAGGATCTAAAAAAGAATCAGGCCGATATTGACACCCACATTAAGGACCATGGATTTAAGATACCTCGTGACCTCCGTTTAGAGCTTCAGCATTTGTCTGAAGGACTGAACAGCCTCACGCACTTAAATGCTGATCAAAGCAACTTCAAAGCCACCAACATGACCGCCACCCTCCGTCACGCAGCACCGGGGCAAGTGCTGGATCACATAAAGAGTTTGAACGGGACTACACCTGAAACTCCCTCTACGCTTAAAGAAAGTTTTAATCCCCCCGAATTTATAGATCCTGTTACGTCTGCGGATTTTGACAGAGCTGTTACGCAAGGGATTCATAAATTAGAGGCGGGACTAAAACTGATGCGTGCTGAGACTGAAGCCGTGGATAAGGATGAGGCGGGACTAAAACTGATGCGTGCTGAGACTGAAGCCGCGGATAAGGATGAGACGGAAGAGGCAAATAAACTGAAGAGCCTCATCAACCCTATACAGCCTCATATTCTGAGTCTTATAGATAGACTTGGGCAAGCCTTAAACTCAGTACCGGGTGAAGCAAACCAAGCTACTATCGCTAAATTGGAAGCGATGATGGACAGCACAATGATAGCGCTCAGAGCACGTATCGAAAAAGAAGGTACCTATACTACAGATATAAGCGCCAATATCTCACTGGCTCACACCCAATTTTTTCTAGGTAAAGAGACCTCCCTAGATAGCCCTCTTGGCGAAAGCTTGGTCGAAAGCGCACGCGATGCAGATACACTTTCAGGCAACACCCAGATTGAAGCCGCATTTAACCGCTCCACAACCTTAAGCGAGGCGCTACAAAACATAGGCGCCACAAATATGCCTAAATTCATTGCCAAGCTTCAAGAAAGTTATCCAGCCGATACACGTAAAATAGAAGAAATGAGCCAGACACTAGACGAAATACATTTAAGCGAGACAGTACCTAATGAAAATACCTTAAGACGATTAAAACATACTGATAAACCAACATTCTTAAAAGCCTTGCTTACGCCACCTGAAAACCCTGGATTTACTGAGTCTGCCATTCTCAAGGACCCAAAAAATACAGAATTTTTCGAAACACTAAGTAGAGATGACAATGTATCTGCCTATTTATACAAAGCAACGTCCACAGTATCTCTCGAGGCGGTCTTTGATATTGCCTATGATATGAGCGAGATCAAACGCGATAACGATACCCCTGCAACAAACATGCTTATCACTTCTCTAACAAACCCAGATCCAGTACCCCTTTCTGCAGACAGA
This sequence comes from uncultured Candidatus Marinamargulisbacteria bacterium, assembly GCA_938082985.1. Taxonomy (GTDB): domain Bacteria; phylum Margulisbacteria; class Marinamargulisbacteria; family CALLLO01; genus CALLLO01. Next base: position 2,608 of record CALLLO010000128.1, read on the forward strand.
CAGATACATACCTTGAGGAAAGCTGCGACGCTTATTATGGCACGCCTAGAGTCGAGTGCGACCTCAGAAGAAAGAGATCGCCATAATGCAAACTTTCAAAAAATACAAACAGCGATCTCCACTGTACAACACAAAGAAGCCCTGGGAATGAAGGCAGCTAAGATGCGATCTACGACACTTTTGACATCGATCACAGAGAACCCAAACTCTATCGACGGTCGCGTCGATGATTTGTCTACTATTGGAGCCTATATCTCTGAGAACAGCTACGCTTTAGCACGTCAGAATGGTGTGACTGAATCTGCTATTTTTAAAGCCACAACACCCACCTATCCCGCCATAGACTATCTAAGAAATATGATCGATATGATGCACGAGGTAGAGCTTATTTATCTTGATGCCGATGTCAAAGAGCCATTCCTAGCAACGCTACACAACATGGAAGCCACTTACGCCACGATTGCGATAAAAGGATCCGGACATGACATCTCTCGTAAGGAGCTCTCTTCCTTTATGACAGAGACGATAACTAACGGACTACAAACAGTGTTAGAAAAGTACACTAAAGCAGCCCCCGCCCCCCTTTATAGTAGCCTAAGTAAGCTACGCTCCCACTTTAAGTCTGATGCAGAGATGTTTATACAACTTAGCAAAAGTGATCCAGACTTTAATGTTTGTGCCATGACAGACCTAACTCTAGGAACTTTAAGTACCCTGCCTATAGATGACATACTCGCGACTAAAACAACAGCTGCTCAAAAAGCTGAATTTCTTATCTCGCTTTACACTCGATTGGAGGATAAGGCCCCCCTCACTAGTCCCGGAAAAGAGGTCCTCGACTCTGCTCTCAAGAAGCTACAGATTAAAGAGAAGGCACACCCAGCTGACGAGACACCGTTAACAGATACTGTAGCCGACGCGCTTAAAGCAAAATTTCCAGATTGGGACAACCCAACAACTCCTCTCAAATCCTTAGATGAGTTAGTCTTAGACGCGCAAACAATAGACGAGGGTACTACATGCGCACAACAACTAGAACGCTTTCTGAACTTAGATAATGGGCCCCATCTTCTAGACCAACTCCTCACGGATGTAACAAAAGGTAAACCTATAAGAGAGTACGCACAAGCCAACCTGCCTGTGATTGCGGAACGTATGCCTAAGTTGTTTAAACTCCTCTCTGAAAACAAACAGTTTTGTAATGATGTACGTGACTCTGTGCAGAGGGGTATGACGACACCACCACCGATAACATCGCCTAGCCCAACACAATGTTTTATCGCGATGATGGCGACGACTCCGATCACAGAACCCTCTGTTGTTCCAGATATCACACGCACCGATGCTAAAGAATTAATAGCGATAGCCCAACAACACGATTTTCCTGACGCTTTTATAGCGTATGTAAAAAGCCCCACCGTCAACGGACTGGATATTAAGCAAGTAGTCCCTCAAGCGTTTGTCAGGGCTCTTTCATCAATGGATACAGTCACACAAGTTAATTTTGTAACAAAAACTGGAGATCCTAGATTGGCGGCGGCTGTTGTTATAGGCATGGCTGCGAGTCAAGCCCCCTTAGATTTTCTGCTTGACCGTACCCTGTTTGCGGGAGTGGAAAGAAAAGATAGGATGTCGCTTGTACAAGATACTTTTCAACTTATTTTAGAAAATGAAGATATCACTACCGCACAGGCCATCTTTCCGCCATTAAAAGATGCCATTAAACAAGGAAACGTCCCGGACTCTCTCGCTCACTTTTTATCAAAAAAATATGAGGATAGACACCAGCTAGAACTTATAGAGCCGCCTGACCCAGCTGGCCTAGAAAAATCAACGGTAACAGCCTCAACATCTATGACTGCAGAGGAATTTAGCAGTCTTGTAGGTGAGCCTATCAAGATCGCCGTACTGAGGCAACTAATGCAAGATGTCATGTCACAGATAGAAAAAGAAGGGCTTTCCGGACCTACTGCAAAAGAATATAAAGATAGGATGCAATCATTAGCCGAAAATAAGGACAGTAGTATTGAGCACTTGTACAAGGCTATATCTACACGACTGGAAACAGTAACAAAAAATGAGAATTTTCTTGATACATTGACTTCGAAAACTCAGGCTGAGGTAGAGGCTCATATCAAAGCTTTGGAATCTGATCCTAAAGAAGCGCAGATATTTATGCACGCATTAGCCGGGAAAATAAAAAAGGGATCCCCCGCCTCACTCTATGCTCCATTATTTAAAAAAGAGGGGGGACATCAGTCTAAATCTCCTATCAATCGATTAGGCCAGACCTTACGTGATACCCCGGGTGCAGAGGCCCATGATCAGCTCAAATCTGCCGTACTTGAAAGCCTAGGTGAGGCGCCCCCTTCTGATGTTAAAACGTCGTTAAGTATGATGGAATGGGTGAGCTTTAACGCCTCCCCTAAAGACACTCAGAGCCTTGTTCCTGCTATGGCTAATCGTTTGAAACAGTCGATGTGGAAATCAGACATACTTTATAGCGCTACAAGACTTACGGGTTACGACACTATTTCAACTATTATGTCCGCGTCAGAACCTATGGATGTTAAACAAATGCTTTTAGAGGGTCTTTTTAATCCTCGTAGAACCCCAACTAGAAAAACCTTTGACGCTGATATGCGTGTATTATCTCAACTATCTAAATCTATAGACACTCTCTCTCAAAAAGACAAAGAGTCAGCCTCTCTTATCTTTGGAGAGTTACTCGCCCGCACGATGGAAAACAACAGTGCATTTGTATCTCAAAACCAGCATTATGTCCGTCCCTTCCTTAAGCGCTTTATGGGCAAAGATATGATTAAAAATGAGGGGCGCGCAACTGGACAGTTCTTTATTCGTATGGGAGAAACAACAGACAAAAAAACAGACAGAGGATTTCGCCACCATTTACTAACAGAATCACTCGCAGAAGTGCTTGTAGAAAAATCTGCGACAGGCGTTTTTTACTCTGACAAAAAGCCTCTGCAAGACTCCATGGGTAAAATGATTGAGCAAGCGACAAGGGACACGACTGGCTTTGGGCCTGTGTTGTTTAACCTTTTTGGCGATGCTGCTCGTCTTGCGTCTTCCGGCTCAAGTAATCAGACCCTAATGGCTGGAACGGATATTAGCTGGATCTACGATCAGATTATTGCAGCAGGGACGAAAAGACCCCAGGTACCCACCACCTTCGACCTCCCTCACACCACCTTCCTAGCTGCAGACGGGAGCTTAGCTCGCCCTCCATTCGAGGGATTTAATAGCCTAGACATTGCCACGGTCACGCCCCTCTCAAAATCAAAGAGCAACAGACTCCTTGTTCGACTTGAACAGCACCACTTGATTGATGAGGATGGTCTCGTCCTGGACAAATACATTGTTCCCGGTGTGCCTCCTGTTGACAATAAGAATCTTGTTAAAGAATTTAAGGACACTGCGGCGGGTCTAAGTTTTAATCCGGAAAATAACTGGAAAACGTCTATTGGCTTAGACCTATTCGAAACTAAAGAAGAAAAAGAAGCCGCCTCCGAGACGCTTAAACTTATGGACCTAATGTCTGAAGATGGCACTCTCGATTCAGAAAAGGTAGCACAAATAGATGTGAATAGATTTTTAGAGACCTTCGAAACAAAGGCCCCCTGGACACCTACAGCTGACACACTTAATGATTTGGGGGTGGTATTAAAAGCTATGGCTGGAAAACAACAAAAGTTTTTAGGCGAATATGGCCTTACTACAATGGGAGAGATGACTGCTTTAGCCAAGGCCCTTGATACCCGTGCGAGGATACAAAAAGAGGACACGGAAATACTGAAGGATAAAGGTGTTACTGCTGCACCCCTACAACAGGCCTTTTACGACGAAGCCGAGCGGTTTTATCCCTTAGAACGACAGTATGGATTGCCTAAAGGGCATATTTTGACGCAACTTAAAGCAGACGGCTATTGTCTC
>CALLLO010000129.1 GCA_938082985.1 uncultured Candidatus Marinamargulisbacteria bacterium
GCTGCTTTTACAGAGAGTTCTGTTGTTGCGAGGTAGCCTTCAATGTAGACCCATTTTGAGTTGCGAATGGCGTCTTCATCTATATCGTCTTCGGATAGCGAGGCCGTTATACCCAGAAATGTGTTCATGGTTCGCTCGGCGTCTGGTGTAACCATAACGAAACATTGGCCGGTTTGACCGTCTTGTAGCGTTTCTTTGTTTAGGTTCGTCGCTACTTTGTTGGCCATGAGGTCGTCTGTGTAGAAAAAACCGGTTTCGTCATTGGCGACTTTACAGTTGTAGTAGCAGGTTGAACCTAGTTGAGTGGCTCCAATTATCGTGTTGGCGGCGGAACCCCCACAGGCTCTGTTTACTTTTTTGTTTGCGAAGGCTTCTTTTAAAGTTTTAACCGTGTCGTAGTCGACGAGCTGCATCTGGCCTTTGTTTATTTTGTAGGAAGATAAAATGTCGTCGGAGACTTCTACTTCAATGTCGACTAAGGCGTTTCCTAATGCGTAAATATCATAGTGTGTCATGTTTATACTCCTACTGCTTCTGCGTCTCTATCTGAGAGTAATCCACCGTCAGATCTTTCTCTCACTGTGCCGTCTCGTTTCCAAGATCTTTCACAGCGAGGTTCCTCTCTTAAATCTTGAATGTCTATAGACTCGGAGTCATGGAAACTGACACGAGACACACCAAAAATATCAGCGAGATCTTCAGAAAATATAGAGAGGGACTCAGACTGAGGCAAGATAATTCCGGCGTCGAGATTGTTGTCGATACCCTTTTCTTTTACACTTTCTAAAACCTTTAAAACGTCAGCGCGTGTGCGTAAGAGTACGGAGAAGTTAGCATCGGCACTATAGTCAAATTCTTCCCATGGTGTGGTGTGGATACTTTGGTCTGACTTATGTAGAGATTGGTAGAGTTCGTCAGCGGTATGTGGCAGGATTGGGCTTAATAACCTAGATACACTTTCTAGTATTATCCACATGCTTTCTTGAGTTTGGAGTCGACGAGGGCTGTCTGTTTTGTCGCAGTAGAGTCTGTCTTTTACTGAGGCACAATATAGAGCCGAGAGGGTGTCGTTACAAAAATTATAAATATCGCTGTGTGCTTGTTTGAAGGCGCAGTCTTCGTAGTTTTTCTTTACGCTTTGAACCAGTCTGCTACATTCTTGTAGTGCATACCCGTCGATACTTGTTGTCGGGATACCTGCTGCAATATCGGTAAGGGATTTTCCTTCGTACTCTTTTACAGGAAAACCGTCGAGACTACTGAGGAGAAATCGTAGTGTGTTTCTTACTTTTCTATAACTGTCTCCAGCCTGAGTAAAATAATCTAAATCTACTTTAATGTCACTTTCAAACGAAAGCGAGCTGACCCACCATCTGGCGACTTCGGCTCCAAATTTTTGGACAACATCTTCTACTGCGAGGGTATTGCCTATAGATTTACTCATTTTTTTACCTTCTTTATCGACGATAAATCCATGGGTGAGGACTTTTTTGTATGGGGCTTGATTCATGACACCTAAAGAGGGCAGCAAGGAGAGGTGAAACCAGCCTCTATGTTGGTCGGACCCTTCTAGATAAAGGTCAGCCGGATAACCTAAGTTTCTTTCTTTAAGAACGGCGTTCCAGGACGAGCCGGACTCGAACCATACGTCGAAGATATCGAACATTTTTTCTAATGACGAAATGTCCAAGTTGTCGGGGGCTGCTGGGTCTTCTTTTGGGTTGTAGTCTTTTAATAATTCTTCAGGGGTAGCTTTAAACCAAGCATCTGAACCCGATTTTCCGAAACACTCTGAGATGGCGCGTATTGACGCTTCCGTTAGAAAAACACTGCCGTCTTTTTGGCGAAAGGCTGGGATGGGAAGTCCCCAGGCGCGTTGTCTAGATAGGCACCAATCGGGGCGAGAGTCTAACATGCCTCTGAGTCTATTTTTGCCCCAAGCTGGGATAAATTCGATGTCGTTTTCTATGGAGGATAGCGCGAGTTCTCTCAGCGATTTCTTAGGCGTTTTTAAAGGTTTGTCTACACCAATGAACCATTGCTCTGTACTTCTGAATATGACGGGGGTTTTAGATCTCCAATCGTGAGGGTAACTATGCCTGAACTCGTAGGCGTGAATAAGGTTTTTGCTTTCTTTTAGATGGTCTACGATAATCGGGTTGGCGTCCCAAATAATTTTACCTTCGATCCAAGCCGGAACAGTGTCGTCGTAGTGACCTGTCGCGTTTACGGGGCAGTAAACCTCTAAACCTTCACGAAGACCTGTTTGATAATCGTCGATTCCGTGACCAGGAGCAGTATGCACAAGCCCCGTTCCGTCTTCTAATGTGACATAGGTTCCGTAGGTGATTGTGCCGGTTCTGTCGCAGAAAGGATGTGTGTAGTCGAGACCTACTAAGGCACTTCCTTTTACTTCTGCGAGTTCTTTAATCTCAAAACCAGTTGTTTTTGAAACGGCGGCGATAAGCTCTTTTGCGATAATGCTTGTCGTGCCGTTAACGCTAACGAGTGAATAGATAAAATCGTTGTGGACGGTTATGGCTAGGTTGGCGGGAAGACTCCAGGGAGTGGTCGTCCAAATCATAGCGTGGATAGGGTCTTTTATATTTGTGTTGAAGAGAGTGTTTACGGCGGCTGGGTCGTTAAGCTCAAAATTGACATAGACGGAGGTGTCTTTTTTGTCGTAGTACTCGAGCTCAGCTTCAGCTAGGGCCGTTTGGTTGGCGAGAGACCAATGGACGGGTTTGAGTTGTCTAAAGACGATATCTTCTTTGACTAAGTCGGCGAAGACTTCGAGAACACGTTTTTCGTAAGAGGGGTTCATGGTGAGATAGGGTTTGTCGTAGTGGGCAAGGGTGAGTAGGTTTTGCATTTGTCCGGATTGAAGTTTTATATATTTTTCTGCATATTTTTTACATTCAGCTCGCACAATAATGCGACGTGTGTTTTCGTCAACGCTGTTGAGTTTGTCTGCTTTTTTTTCTAAGAGTTCGCCCATGACTTTATGTTCTATAGGAAGTCCGTGACAGTCCCAGCCGGGCACGAAAGAACAGTATTTGCCCAACATATTTTGACTTCTTACAACAATATCTTTAAGAACTTTATTAAGAAGATGACCGACATGGATAGAGCCGTTGGCGTAAGGAGGCCCGTCATGGAAGACGAAGGGCGGGTTGCCTTCATTTTTTTTCAAGATATTGGCGTAGAGGTCCTGTTTTTTCCAGCGTTGGAGGCTTTGGGGTTCGTTTTGAGCGAGATTTGCTCGCATGGGGAAGGTGGTTTTTGGGAGGTTTAAGCTGTCTTTGTATGCGTTTTTAGGGCGTTCGTTTGGGGTGGTGTTTGTCATGTTTTTTCCTCAGGCTCAAGATGGAGGAAAGTATAGCGTGTTTCTTTGAAAGTTTTAACCTGTGTGGACGGGGGGCAGACCCCTAAGTAGTAGAAAGTGCCATACTAGGGTTAAGTATGGCGCCTTGTTATATATAGGAGTCTGACCCCCTTGCTTTAGTCTTCTAAAATAAATTTCATCCAGTTAGATTCTGAATCGGCCCCAATGGTCTCTAAAATTCCTAAGTCGATCGTGTATATCTGTGTGTTCATTATGTAGCTCCTTGTTGGTGATACTTAATTTATACCCACAGGTTTTTTAGATGAAACATC
>CALLLO010000130.1 GCA_938082985.1 uncultured Candidatus Marinamargulisbacteria bacterium
TGCGCATGCAGCGGCACCGAGATCTCGATAACCACGTACTGGATCTGCTTGACGTGCACAATCTTGGAGGCTTCGAAGTCCGCCATGATTCCCGAACCTCCTGAAGACACCGCCCAGAGCCTGTGGATTAAGAAAACACAACTAGTGACCCCGCAAAGATATACACACCAAAGATGGTAGAATACCAATGAGGCGTCAGCGACATAATCCAATCGACAGCTGCAAACGTAAGCGTAAATCCAAAGATAATAATACAAAAAGTAGACTTCCGTTGTAACCCTAAAGTAATAGAAGGATCACCGGAAACATCTTGTTCTTGAGACCCCTTAAAAAATGTTTTGGAAATCCATGTCCAAAGACCAAAGAATAAAACCGCTCGTAAGATAAAAAAGGGAACGTTTAAATAGGGTGCTTTCCCTTGTAATAGAAGATCTGTTGACACGGCGCTTTCATGTGTCCAATGATAAAGTTCATGCATACCAAATAAAAGTGGGATGAAAAATAAGGCCATCAGGGTAATGTTGCTCATTAGAACTTCAGGAACACGTCTGACGACGACACTCCAACCAGCGCGGGTAACAAATTGAATAAGAACAAAAAACATAGCACCAAGACTTATTGTTGTGAAAAATGAAAAGGCTGTTAAGTAAGAAGAAAAAACATGATGAGGATCTTTCATTCCCAAAACAAGAGAAATCAATAAAGAAATCCCTCCAATGATAAACCCGATTTTGGGAATTTTATCTTTTAATGGCCCACTAAGTCGTAAGGCTTCTTTTGAAATATCTATTTTAGCTAACATGAATTATAACCTCCTATTGAACTTCGGATTTCATATAGTGAGGAACATCCGAAATTGATGAACGTGTCACTTTTTGTAAAACTCTTAAATGGGCAACGATCGCCCAACGATCTTCTTCTGGAATTTGCTTGCGATACGCTGGCATATTACGAACTCCATGAGAAATTACACCAAAGAGTTCCCCGTCTGATAAAGCCACCACTCTGTCCTCAGAAAGGTTAGGTGCAGGAGCAAAGCCTCTCTGTATTACTAATCCTTTGCCCGAACCTGTTCTATCATGACAAACAGCACAATAAATATTATAGCGCTCTTCACCTCTTATTAAGAAAGCGGCATCAACTTCAGAAGGTACCTTATTTACCCATGTTCCATCTTCATTTTTTCCTTTATAAAAAACAGAATCAGATTTAATCGCGTCAGCACGCGTACTTGAATCTGAAAAACTTCGCTCACTCCCCCATTGAACAGTCCCCTCCGGTGGTTTTTGAGAAAAAGACTGCGCTTTAAACTTAGCCTGAAAATCCATATTTGGATTTAAATGAAAAGGTGTCTTTTCTGACCGTTCACCACGACATCCTGACACAAGTAGCATTAAAACAAACAAACAAAATAAGCTAGAAAATCGTTTCATCATTAGTCCTCTATGACCTCAATATTTTCTCCACCCAGCTTTTTCAAAAAAGCAGTAGTAGATGTAGCGTCAAATTTTTTATCACTCGCTTCTATCCCAATAAAAAAACCATGCGAAGTAACTTTTGCAAAATTCTTACTCTTAAAAAGAGGATGATAATGTTTAGGTAATTTGTTTAAGGAAAACATACCAAACACAGCACAAAACGCAGAAAAAAGAATCATTATTTCGAATGTTACAGGAACAAAAGCTTGATAACTAAACAAAGGCTTCCCACTAATAATTAAGGGATACGCAGTTGTAGCTATCCACGTTTGAAGTCCAAGTCCTAAGGACAATCCGAAAGCCCCTCCACATATAACTATCCAACCTAATTTAGAGCCTTTCAAAGCCATAGCATCATCCATTCCATGTATAGGAAAAGGGCTATACGCGTCATAGTCTTGAAAACCATCAAGCTGAGTGGCTTTAGCTGCCTCTAATAAAGCTCCAGGCGTTTTAAACTCAGCCAAAATACCAAATACAGACATTAGTTATGCTCCTCATGATGAGGGTCCGCTTCAGGCATCACCATTTTAACTTCGGCCATAGCCACCATGGGTAAGAATTTTAAAAACAATAAAAACAAAGTAAAAAACAAACCAAAACTACCCACGAAAGTTAAGATGTCGACCCATGTGGGCGTATAATAGTCCCAGCTAGATGGAAAGAAATCTCTATGAAGCGATGTAACCGTAATTACAAAACGTTCAAACCACATTCCTATATTTACAAATATTGATACAACAAACATAACTGGGATACTTTTTCTAAATTTTTCAAACCAGAACAATTGAGGAGAAATAACATTGCAAGAAATCATCGTCCAATATGCCCAAGCGTAAGGACCTTGTGCTCGATTCAAAAAAGCAAAGCTTTCGTATTCATAACCAGAATACCAAGCCATAAAAAATTCCATGCCATACGCGTAACCAACCAACATACCCGTTACAAGAATAATTTTATTCATATTCTCAAGATGATTCATTGTCATCAATTTTTTCATGCCAAAAACTTCACGAGTAATAACCATTAGAGTTACAACCATCGCGAAACCAGAAAATACTGCTCCCGCAACAAAATACGGAGGGAAAATTGTAGTATGCCACCCAGGCAACTGAGAAACAGCAAAGTCAAAACTCACGATAGAATGTACAGACAAAACCAAAGGAGCTGCGATAGCCGCTAAAATCAGATACGCTCTTTCATAATGTTGCCAATGCCGATTAGCTCCACGCCAGCCAATAGCAAAAATACCATACACTTTCTGCCGAGTCCTTGTTGTCGCTCGATCCCTAATAGTAGCAAGATCAGGAACTAAGCCCACAAACCAAAACATCAGAGATACTATAAAATAAGTACTAACTGCGAACACGTCCCATAGAAGTGGACTTCTAAAGTTAGGCCACATAGCCATTTGATTAGGTAAAGGAAACATAAAATAAGCTACCCACTGCCGACCAATATGAATTCCAGGGAATATAAGAGCACACATGACTGCAAAAATAGTCATTGCTTCAGCAAACCTATTAATTCCGGTTCTCCATTTTTGTCTAAACAGGAATAGAATAGCAGAAATCAATGTTCCAGCATGGCCTATCCCAACCCAAAACACAAAGTTTACAATAGCTAATCCCCAACCCACAGGGTTATTAAGGCCCCAAATCCCAACGCCTTCCCAAAAAAGATATCCAATCATACCTTTTAACAGTGCGAGTAAAGATAAAGATGCCAACAAAGCTATAAACCACCATGTTGGAGCTTTTCTTTCTACAGGATCACAGACTAGATCTGTTACTTGCTCGAACGACAAGCCTCCTTCTACTAAAGCGACTCGTCTTATCTGTTCTTCAATAGTTGATTGAGTCATTACACAACCCTCCAAGCTTCAATAATTAAATTTGGATTTCTTATACTAGCCAAATACGATGTTCGCGCCTTTAAATGTAATTGCTCCAGAACATGATAATCTCTATCTCTATTCTTAACTTTAAAAACTTTAGATGTTTCATCTAAAATATTTCCAAAAGCAATCGCATCACTCGGACACGCTTGCTGACAAGCAGAGACAACATCGCCATCTTTTAAAAGTCTGTCTTCATTTGCAGCTAACTTTTTAGCCGTGCTAATACGTTGCACACAATATGTACATTTTTCCATTACCCCACGCATACGAACCGTTACATCTGGATTAAATTGCAGTTGAACCGTTTTATCAGGCTCTTTCATGTAGTCAAAAAGATGTTCTCTTTCCTTATTAACGGACTGTGGGTTTTTCTGATGATAATCCAAGAAATTAAATCGCCTAACTTTTGCAGGGCAGTTATCAGAGCAGTAACGAGTACCGATACAACGGTTATACGTCATATCATTAAGCCCTTCAGACGAATGCACAGTCGCTGCAACCGGGCATACCTGCTCACAAGGTGCATTTTCACATTGCAAACATGTAACCGGTTGGTCAATAATACGAGGATTATCTTCGCTCCCTTCAAAATACCGATCAATCCTTATCCAACTCATTTCACGGCCATTTAAAATCTGATCTTTTCCAACAATAGGAATGTTATTTTCAGATTGACAGGCAACCAAACAAACATTACAGCCCGTACACTTAGTCAAATCAATAGCCATTCCCCATTGATAACCCTTATCGTAAACAACTTCATCATACAAAGATTGTAAAGGCGGATGCTCAACCATGTGCTTAGGGAAATCAGGATGTTTTTTATAATGATCCAAATCAGCTTCTCTAGCCAATGGGCGTCCTTCCATGCTGCCATGGTCCTGAGTAGAGGCTAATTCATACGTATCTTTCAAATTAAGCAAAGTAACACCGTGCTGACTATTAAAAGACTCGGAAGTTCTTAACGCGCCAGCATCAAAGCCAGTTCCATCACCTATCCGCCCAACTACCTTTCGTCCATAACCAAGAGGAATCGTAATAGCATTATCAGCATGACCGGGTAAAACATACACAGCGATACTTAAGAGGCGGCCTTCAGCGCTTAATTCCACAAGCGACCCTGTCTTAAGTCCAAATTTTCTTGCTGTTGCAGGGCTAATGTAGGCCGCATTGTCCCACGTTAATTTCGTAATAGGATCAGATACTTCTTGTAACCAACCATTGTTTGAAAATCGGCCATCATAAAGTGAATTGTCCGTCAAGAAAGAAACCTCTAAACCATGAGATACGGATTTGCTCGACAATGCAGTCATGATCGCTATAGAAAAGCCTCTATCTATAGAAGACAAGACCTTACTCTTACCAGAATTACGAACCAATCCATTATGCAACCAGTCATCCCAAGACAAAGAAAATGAAGGTTCACTTCGTCTGTAGGTCTGCCTAACTGCCGCATAAGCACTCTGCTTCAAAGACGAAATACTTAACAAAACCTCAATGTCTGATAAAGACCTATATAAAGGAGAAATCAAAGGCTGAACAATAGATACAGAGCCATCCACAGACATAAGATCCCCCCAAGCCTCTAAATAGTGGGATCTAGGCATAACAAACGAAGCCAAATCAGTTGTCTCATTTTCCTGAGAACTCACAACCACAGACAAAGGAAGCTCTTTCAATAAAGAAGAAAAATTCAAATCAGCCGGCGCATTGTATGCGGGATTTCCACCAAGAACCAATAAAGACTCTACAGATTTTAATCTTAGTCGTTCAGACAATGCCTTAATAGAAGCTAAGCCAGGTTCTGTCACATAGGAGTGGCTTGAAAAAGGAAGTGATTTATAGTCAACCGTAACGCCCGCCCCCCCTAACAATTGATTCAAAAGAAACACTAAGGCATGCACCGTCTCCGACTGGTAAGGACCTGCAATAAGCAATGCTTTTGATTTAGAAGAAAGCAAATCATTCACAAGCTCATCAATAACGCGATCTTCTATTCCATCAAAGGACTTTGCGGCCTTAGATAAACGATACACCATGTCTGAAGGCAGCGATGTCTTGAGCTTTGAAAACAAGCGGTCTGCAACTTTCCACAGCACAAATTCTATATCCGAACGTTTCACCCTAAATCGATGATCCGCCTTAGCTCCCGTTGAAGAATACGTTGATTCAAACATATATAAACGATTCATGTCACCCAATTCAGGCTCTCGTCTCGAAGCAAATGCCTTTGAATATTTTACAGAACTTAATTCTGGACCAAGAAAATCTGACTCAAACGATACAATAATATCTGCTTTTGAAAAATCATATTGAGGGACAACCCACTCCCCAGTTGCTATATAAAGCCCCTGCGTCTGATTGTCTCTATTCACAGAATCATACTTATATACAGACAGATTAGGATATTCGGACTGTAAACGGGCGATTAAACGATGAAAAGTAGGAGAAACCTGAGTCTCAGTCAATAAAGCAACCTTAGCTCCTTTGGATACAGAAAGTGCCCCTTTTAACTTTAAAAACACCTTATCAGAAGAAACAATTCCAGTAGGCCCAGAAACATCCTTAAGTCTATCCGGATCATACAGATTCAATACCGATGCCTGATGAAAAAGACCCGTCTTACCTTGACTTTGGATATGTGCCGGATTCCCTTCAATTTTAGTAGGACGACCCTCATGACTCTCAACAAGTAATCCCACAACATCTTCACCTACTGCCATCGCAGTTGCATAGTAAGATGGCTTACCGGGAACAACGTCTTCTGGCTGCTTGGCATACGGCTTTATATGTCGCTCTGGACGTCTAACTGAGCAGCCTGAAACACCTGCGAAAGCAATTGAAGCTCCCATGATTTTAAGGAAATTTCGACGAGAAACAGGATCTCCAAACTCAGATGCTCCTTCAGGGAATTCTCTATTCATTTTACTCTGAAAATCAGCTGTGTTTTTAACATCCTCTGAACTTCTCCAATACGACTTATCCACTAATTTATTTTTATTTATCGATGACATGTGCTGCAATCCTCTCTTGGATTAATATGATATAACTCGACCAACCTTTTACCCATTTCTTCAGGGTCTTCAGAAGGTTTCCACGACAAGTCTGTAACCTTATCTTTAGGACGAATATGCTTGGCTGGGTCCCGATGACAATCCAGGCACCAGGACATACTCAAAGGCTCAACCTGACGGACGACTTCCATCTGATCAATACGTCCATGACACTCCAGGCATGAGACACCAGAATTAACATGCCGACTATGATCAAAATATGCATAATCAGGCGTATTGTGAACCTTTACCCATTCAATAGGGGTATCCGTAGCAAAGGCTTCTCTTAACTTAATAATATGAGGACTATCTTTCTTTACAATTTTATGACAATTCATACATGTCTCAACAGGAGGTATCGTTGCATGGGCCCCAGTTTCTACTTGAGTATGACAGTATCTACAATCAATACCAAGCTCTCCAGCATGGAGCCGATGACTGTAGGGAATCGGCTGTTCAGGTTCATAGCCAACATCTGTATGTTTAGGCGACAACCAAAACCAAAAAACAAAGATAATAGTCATTAGTCCGCCACCGATCAAGCCTACAACTATCATCGGTACATAATTAGACCACTCCGGGAAAATATAACGTGATTTCTCTGTATTATTATCTGTCATGTAAACCTCAGTTATGAAATATATAAAAACGAGGGTATCATAGCACCTTCATTTAATTCCTTAAATAGAGAAAAATTGCTTTTTTTTCTGGTATTTTTTCGAAGAGCCTTTTATTATTAGGTCTATGAATAAATCCATTCTAGTTATCGATGCAGATCAGTCTGTATTAAGTATATTTAAATTCATTCTTACTCAAAACAATTTCGCTCCTCTAGTCGAAAAAACCGGAAGCAAAGGATTAGATGTATTTTTAAAAAACAAAGATATTCAGCTTGTATTTTTGGATATCCATCTTGATGACGTTTCTGGCTTGGACGCGCTAAAGAGCATGACAAAAAAAAGACCAAACACACCAATTATACTAATCGCAGGCGAAAAATTTGAAAGTGCACAACAAATTGGATATGAATCTGGTGCCTATGGTATTATTTATAAACCATTTGATATTGAAGAAGTTTTAAAAGTAATAAAAAAAATACTAGGCTAAAAATGAATAAAACAAAGTGCTTAGACCAAATATCTTTAGAATTAACAGAGCAAGTGTATGCAAAAACAGATATTTTAAAAAAACTACACGAAGGATTAGAAAAAAAATATCATTTCTCAAGCTTAAACACGTTTATCCTTGACGCGCATACTCACGATATTGATACAACCTACACAACAGGTTTTAACTGGAAAATTTCAGAATCTGAGAAAAAATGGCTTATTTCTACAATGGAAAAAGAAGCGTTAAAGAAAAAACAAACCCTCTCAAACTCTATATATATAGAAAACAAAGAGAATCTGCCATTCATCAATAGAGCGGATCATAAAAAAAACATGCAAACATTTAACTACGCATGTTCAGACGGAATCTACTTCATATTATTTTCTGAAGAAAATAAAGTTTTAGGATTCACCTTTGCGAATAATTGGGCAAACAAGAAAAAAGTTGGAACCAAACCTGAAATTCTTCAAATTGCTAAAAGTACGAGATTATTTATAAATAACATATCACTTGCTTTGGATAACTTATTTATTCATCAACGCATAGAAAACCTTTTGTCAGACAAGAAAGAACTCACTCAAAGAATAAAACAAGATGAAGAAGATCTCAAACGAAGGATTTTAGAATTAACTTCCTTGTACGACACATCTAATGCGCTCGGATACACACTGAATTACCATCAAATCGCTAATGTCATAACAGATGCCTTAGCTAAAGTCCTAGAATTTGATGTGTGTTCCATTTTTTTACGGGGATTTATACCAGGAGGAGAGGTAATTACACGGGTAAACAAACCGTTGACGAGTCAATCTATCGACACTGTACATAAAAACGTCTTAACAGCGATAACCCCATTCCTTAGACACAAAATAGACACTAAGCATGTCAAAATATCAGTTGAAAAAAGATATACAAACCTATCTCCGGCTAGTATCCATCTTAACCCCATGAAATCCTTTGCGAATGTCCCATTAATTTTTAAAGAAGAAGTGATTGGAATGCTTAACATTTGCTCAAGTCTTCAAAATGCATTCCCAAGAAATGAAATGACATTCCTCCATACAATGGCAAATCAACTGGCTTCAAACCTAGGCAGGTTAAAGATTGTAAAAAGATTAGAAGAATCGAAAATATCCTCTCTCATTGAAGCCATGAATGACGGAGTAGTCATGTTCAATGAGCATCACCAAATAACGGTCATTAATCCAGCAGCAGAAAAAGCCTTAGACTTAAAACCTAAAAAAACAATTTCTCTTGAAGAAATATTAACAAAACTAGAAAAAATAGGACTTTTGGACCTTTACAATAAGGCAGTGAAAAGTAAATGCCCCTCTCTTAACAACAAAATAAGCCTAAATAGACGATATTACTCCGTCAACATTTCATTGGTTAGCAGTACAGAGTCAGGAGAAATAGGAACTGTAATGGTTTTTCGAGATATTACAGAACAGCAAAAAACAGATAGAATTAAAACACAACGTCTCGAGGCTATTTCAAAGGTAAACGATATCATTGGGTCCATAACTGATCTCAATAATTTATTAACTGTTCTCATGGAACTTATTTTAAGTATTTCTAATGCAGAAATGGGCTCTATCTTACTCAAAGACAATAAGGTGTTTTTTTCAAAAGTACATTCAAATTTTCCAGACAAAATTAGACGCTTTTATAAATTCAAAAAAGGCAAAACCATTACGGAACACGTCATCCAAACAAAAAAAATATGCCTCATAGATAATTATTTTGAGAATCCAAAAGTGATAACCAATACAAAAATCTTAATCGACACCTATTTATGCATTCCCTTAATGATACAAAATAAATTATTTGGTGTTATTAACATTGTAAGAAAGCATGGAAATACAGCTCAAAAAATAACCGAAGAGGACATAAAAACACTAACAACCATCACGACCTTATGTGCAACTGCAATTCAAAATGCGATTCTCTATCAAGAAACATTAAATAAAGAAAAGCTAGATCAAGAACTAAATGTTGCAAGAAAAATACAAGAAAAATTATTACCCGAAAAAACACCCAACATAGACAAAGTTGACTTTGGGTGCATGTCTGTCCCTGCAAGACAAATTGGAGGAGATTACTATGACTTTTTTGAGTTAGACAATGGGAATATAGGAATCATAGTCGCAGATATAGTCGGAAAAGGAATTCCAGCGGGTTTATTTATGGCCACCCTGAAAAGTATCCTGCACACCAATATCAAAAAGTTTAAAAGTCCAAAAGAAGCCATGTTTGCATTAAACAATGTCCTCGTAGTAGACCCTGTCATAGATAAATTCATCCCCGCTTTATATGCAACCCTAGATCCCAAAACCTTAGAATTTAAATTCTGCAATGCAGGACATGAACCCGCACTTATACTTAAACATGGGACCTTTGAAAAATTAAACACCGACGGATTTCCTCTTGGAGGATTCGAAAACATTGAATACAAAGAGATAACATTCACTTTAAATCACGATGATATAATTTTTATGTTTACAGATGGAATTATCGAAGCAAGAAATAAAAAAGGTATTAGTTATGGAGAAAATAGATTTAAAACACTCATTAAAAAGAATGCCCACCTAGCAGCAGATGCCCTTACTCACGAACTTTACAATAAAATTGATAATTTTTCTGGTCAAAACAGACATGATGACCTAACTCTATTGACAATAAAAATTAATAAAAATAAAAATGGAAACTCTACCGATCCTATAACTGTCAAAAAATTAAAAACAAGAAGTGCGAAATCCGAAATTAAAAAAATAAGAAATGAAATCAATACTATTTGCAAAGATATGCCATTTTCTGATAGCGATATATTTGACATAAAATTAGCTATAAACGAAGCACAAGCGAATGTCATCGAACATGCCTATTTTGGAAGTGAAGAAGGAGATATTAACTTTCAATTCTCAGTATATAAGGATAAACTAACAATATCTATTCGTGACTTTGGAGCAGGGATTGGCCAAAAAACGGTAAAAGGCGAAGAAAAACATCTTCAAGAATTAG
>CALLLO010000131.1 GCA_938082985.1 uncultured Candidatus Marinamargulisbacteria bacterium
GGCCCTCTATATAGAGGGCCGTTCACTTAAAAGGATTAGAAGCTCAATATCTTTATGTCTTCTTAGCTTCAATCCCCTCCTCACCATCTTCTTCCTGTTCTGGAACCTTAGACATCGCAATAACGGCATCTTTTTTATCTAACTTCAAAATACGAACACCTTGAGATTCACGTCTCTGAACTGAGATATTAGACACCTTCTGACGACATAATGTTCCAGAGCTAGAGACAATCATAACCTCATCGTCTTTCGCTACTATCGCAGTATCCGTCACAGCATCGCCAGGCATAGTCTTTCTAAACTTCAGTGATTTAACACCAATACCCGCTCTGTTCTGACACTTAAATTCATCCACTTTAATATTCTTACCATAGCCATAATTCGTAATAATAAGGAGATGAAGCTTCTGTTCTTCACGATCCAAAATATTCATACTAATCAATCTATCTTCAGGTCGAATTTTAATCCCTCTAACACCACGAGACGCACGGCCTAAGGGTCTTGCCTGTTCTTCTTCAAAACGAATAACCATACCCGAAGACGTCACAAGTAAGATATCTTTCGCCCCCGATGTCTTTTTAATCCAACGAAGCTGATCGCCTTCATCTAAATTAATCGCCGCAATTGGACGGTTTTTAAAATGAACAAACGCTTTAACCTCCGTCTTCTTAACCACCCCTTTCTGGGTAGCCATAAACAAATACTCATCCGTATCAAATGTCATCACATCCACAATAGCCGACAATT
Source organism: uncultured Candidatus Marinamargulisbacteria bacterium (assembly GCA_938082985.1). Lineage (GTDB taxonomy): Bacteria > Margulisbacteria > Marinamargulisbacteria > CALLLO01 > CALLLO01. The sequence goes on from CALLLO010000131.1 coordinate 748, forward strand.
CCTCGCCTTCTTCCATGTTTAAGAAATGTGCAATCGACACCCCTTTACTCTGTCTAGAAGCTTCGGGAAGTTGGTAGGTTTTAACCTTAAATACACGACCCTTAGTAGAGAAACAAAGAAGATAATCATGAGCATTAGTGACTAACAACTGCTCAATAACATCTTCGTCTCGCGTCTTCATACTGTTAACGCCACGTCCGCCTCTGTTCTGTGATCTAAACATGTCAATCGACATACGCTTCACAAAACCATTTTTAGACACCAAAACAGCCATCTGTCTATTAGGAATAAGATCTTCTAAAGACATATCCTCAACTGGCGCTACAAGTTCACTACGTCTTTTATCCCCATATTTATCACACACTTCATTAAGTTCAGTTTTGATAATTTCATAAATCCGAGGTTCAGAATCTAAAATGCCTTGAAGGTCTTTAATTCTAGCCATAATATCGTTGAATTCAGCCTCAATCTTACCTCTTTCCAAACCCGTCAAACGCTGAAGTCTCATCTCCAAAATAGCGTTCGCTTGTTTATCCGAAAGTTTAAACGTGTCCATCAATCCAGATCTAGCTGTCTCTGTATCTGCTGACGCTCGGATAAGTTTAATAATCGCATCAATATTATCTAAGGCAATTCTCAAACCTTCTAGAATATGAAGACGGGCCTCAGCTTTAGCTAGTTCAAACTTGGTTCGTCTAACAACGACTTCTTTTCTATGAAAAACATATTGGTTAAGCGCGTCTTTTAGGTTTAGTGTTTTAGGTAGCCCTTTAACAATAGCTACCATGTTCACACCAAAAGATGTTTGAAGCTGTGTATGTTTAAAGAGTTGATTTAAAACAACTTCCTTAGTCGCATCACGTTTAAGCTCAATATAAATACGAAGACCTTTTCTATCTGACTCATCTCGTAAATCAGAGATCCCCGTCAACTTCTTCTCACCCACCAACTCTGCAATCTTAACGATCAAGTTAGCTTTGTTCACCATATACGGAATTTGAGTTACGACAATAGCCGTTTTCGTGCCTTTTTTTGCATCTTCATAATGAATTTTAGATCTTATTTTTATACTACCTCTACCTGTAGCATACGCTTTCTTAATCCCTTCAGTTCCACAAATCAAACCACCTGTCGGAAAATCTGGAGCTAAAATATGCTCGTTCAAGCCTGCAATATCAATATCAGGATTGTCGATAAGAGCCGTGATCCCTGCCACTAACTCGTTTAAGTTATGAGGAGGAATATTCGTAGCCATACCAACAGCAATGCCAGAAGACCCATTTAATAACAAGCCAGGCATACGTGTTGGAAGTACCTTCGGTTCGTTTAATGATTCATCAAAGTTAGGAGAGAAATCCACTGTGTTTTTCTCAATATCTTCCAAGAATGTCATCGCAATACGAGACATTCTTGCCTCTGTATACCGCATTGCAGCTGCGTTGTCTCCATCGATAGACCCATAGTTTCCTTGTCCATCTATAAGCATGTATCTCATAGAGAAATCTTGGGCCATACGTACTAAGGAATCATAAATAGCGGTATCACCATGTGGATGATAGCGACCTAAAACGTCTCCTACGATACGTGCTGATTTCTTATACGGACGACCCGCTGTATATCCCGACTCATACATCGAATACAAAATTCGACGATGAACAGGTTTCAATCCATCTCTAGCATCAGGTAAGGCTCGTCCAACAATAACCGACATGGCGTACTCCAAATAGGAGTTCTTCATCTCGTCATTAATATTTATTGGTTTTATACTAGTATCTTCAAATACTACATCTTGATCTTCAGACATCATGTTCTCCTTATACGTCTATCCAACGGGCTTCTTTAGCAAATTTCTCAATAAAGTTCTTTCGAGGCTCTACTTCACTACCCATTAACATAGTAAATACTTCATTCGCTTGCTCCGCATCTTCAAGGTTAACCTGAAGCATAGTCCGCTTTGCAGGATCCATTGTTGTTTCCCATAACTGGTCTGGATTCATTTCCCCAAGACCTTTATACCGTTGAATCACTACTTTCTCACGGCCTATTTCAGTTAAAAGAGCTTCCAATTGAGTATCGTTATACACATACTTTTTCGTCGCTCCTTTTCTTACCTGATACAAAGGAGGTTGAGCTATATACAAGCAACCGGATTCGATAATAGCGCGTGCATATCTGAAAAAGAAAGTCAGTAGCAGCGTACGAATATGCGCGCCATCCACGTCAGCATCCGTCATAATCACTACCTTATGATATCTAAGCTTTGCAACAAGTTCTTCGTTAGTAGGAGGCTCAATTTGATCCGCGTTATCGTTAAGACCTTGAATCGCGCCAGGTCCAATCGCTGTAATCAAAGTACGAATCTCTTCATTAGCCAAGATCTTATCTAATCGTGCTTTCTCAACGTTAAGCACCTTTCCTCTAAGAGGTAAAATCGCCTGAAAGTTTCTGTCACGGCCTTGCTTAGCAGACCCTCCAGCAGAATCCCCCTCAACAATATATACTTCACAGTTAGCCGGATTACTATCTGAACAATCTGCCAATTTACCAGGAAGAGTCGTGCTTTCTAAACTAGACTTACGTCTTACTAAGTCCTGTGCTTTTCTAGCCGCATCTCGTACACGTTGCGCGATCAAAGCTTTACCAATAATAGCTTTACCCATCTTAGGGTTTGATTCAATGCTATCTGTTAAGCCTTCATCTAATAGAGAATCTACAATCCCTCTTACTTCAGCATTACCAAGTTTTGTTTTCGTTTGACCTTCAAACTGAGGATCACGAAGCTTTACACTAATAACCGCGGTCAACCCTTCACGTAAATCTGCTCCTGTAAAGTTCGACTTCTTGTCTTTTACTAAGTCATATTTTTTTGCAAAAGAATTAATCACACGTGTTAAGGCAGATCTAAACCCAGATAAATGAGTCCCGCCTTCTCGTGTTCTAATATTGTTAGCAAAAGTAACGACTGTTTCGTCATAATAATCTGATACATACTGAAGCGCTAATTCCACTTCATAATCGTCACGCTCTTTTCTTAGATAAATAGGCGGGTTAAACAAGGCCGTTTTACCTTCATTCAACACTTCAACATACGATTTCAATCCACCATCAAATTGATATGTCTTTGTTTCAACATTACCCTCTGAATTTTTTTCTCTATCGTCAGTGAAAAGAATTTTTACGCCTTTGTTTAAAAAGGCTAGTTCACGAAGGCGGTGATCAATAACTTCATATGTAAAGTCTACGTCATCAAAGATCTTATGATCTGGCATGAAGCTAATTTTCGTACCTGTATCATCACCCGCATAGTCTTCTGTGACGCCCATTTTAGCGACAGGAATTCCACGCTTATATGTATTCGTATACCGCTTTCCATCTCGTCTTACATCTACCTTAAGCCATTCACCCAGTGCATTTACTACAGAAACCCCAACCCCATGAAGTCCGCCAGAAACTTTATACCCTTTTCCTTCAAACTTTCCTCCCGCATGTAATGTCGTCATAACAACTTCTACCGCAGGCAATTTCTTTTCTTTATGAATCCCGATTGGAATACCACGACCATTGTCGCTTACCGAACACACATTGTGCTCATCAATATGAACAACAACATCTGTACAATATCCCGCCATCGCTTCATCGATACTGTTGTCTACCACTTCAAACACCAAATGGTTTAAACCGGATTTACCTGTAGTACCGATGTACATTCCAGGTCTCTTACGAACGGCTTCTAAGCCTTCCAGCACCTTAATATCATCTGCTTTATACTCTGACATCAACAAAACTCCTACATACAATTATTAGATTAACCAAAACAGTCTACCATCAAGAAAGGACTTTTTATAGGCCTCGGAGGGGTTTGCCTGCCAAAAAAATAAAAATAGCGAAATTTTGGATCCTAATATTGTCTAAAAATGTTTCTTGCCTAAAAAAAACAGTCCCTATATCATGATATCATGACACTCATTTACTTAAACGGAAGTGAAACCTCCTTACCTAAAAAAGTCAAAACACTCCATGATTTATACACTCACCTTAGTCTCTCACCTCGTGGCCGTGTTCTAGAATTAAACCAAAATATAATTCAGGAAAAGGAGCTCTCCACTCGCTATATTCAAAATAAAGACTACGTTGAAATTATTCAATTTATGGGTGGAGGAGCCTAACTATCTTAAAAGTCTCATTCTATCGACTGGCCAAAAGGTAAAAAATGCTTGGCCTAATAAATCCTCTTCTGGAACATAGCCCCAATAGCGAGAATCTTGCGAGTTACCTCTATTATCTCCTAACATAAAATAAGAGCCTGCTGGAACCATCACAGGATTAAAATCAAACAAATCCCGATGAATGGTTACGCCAGGCATCACAAGTGCTTTTTCATTAATATAAACCTGGCCTTTTCTCACCTCAACGGTTTCACCAGGAAGTGCAATGCACCGTTTTACATAATCCTTTCCATCATCATATGGCGATTTAAACACGACAATATCTCCACGCTTAGGCGTTCTAAATTGATATACATATTTATTAACAAACAAACGGTCTCTCACCATAAAAGTGGGTATCATGGACCCTGTAGGAACTAAGGACGTTTGAATAATATATTTTCTAATAATTAAAGCAAAAACAAGAGCAAAAACAAGCGTCTCCACACCATCGACAATGTAATATTTAGTTTTATTCGTCTTTTTCAACTCTTTCTTATATGCCACAAAGGCCATATAACGTCGCCTAATAGATTTAATCATAGTTAAAACCTAGCATCTTTTTTCTCTTTTCAACAGAAAAACGAATGAGCGAGAACTTGTACATGTACGCATCCCCCATTATCATAGAGTCCATGAGCACACCCATTATAAACATCTGTATCTATGAAGATACTGTTGCAGAGCAACTTTTCCCTTTGACCAGTATCAAACCCGCTTATGATCTTCTTGTGGGCATCACTAGTGTTTTTGAAAAAATAAACCATTATTTTAGTTACGGGAACATTAGCCTTCACTGCCGTCCTCAACTAAAAAATACAGTCAAAGAACGTCATCCAAAAACACAAGTTAACACTATTAATACCGGAACTCCCTGCCTTTTTATTAACGGCCGACTTATCATGACTAAAGAGCTCTACATAACTTTTTCAGATATTAATACACAACACAGTTATATGTTTACCCATAAGGGACATGTGCTTGCCTGTTTTTTACGAGGTGACCTGCTCACAATTATGAAAAACGAATGTGAAGGAACCCCGAAATCAAGCACCCTTATTAAAAAGTTTAGAGACCATTGCATTACCAAAGAAATTGAAAAAGCTCATGTTTTGACACACGCCTGGGACATCATAAACATTAACCAAGATGTACTCACAACAGATTTTAAAGTTAAAAACCAACCCGGAATTATTAAAGGTGACCTTAAACCATTTGTCGCGCTCTATAACGAAAACAATATTTATATTGGTGCACACACCATAATCGAAGACTTTGTCGTCCTCAACGCAGATAATGGCCCTATATATATAGAAGAAAACGTCTATATCGAAACAAACACACGTCTCGAAGGACCTCTTTATATTGGCAAAGGGAGTCAAATATTAGGCGGAAAAATTAAACAATCTAGTATTGGTGCCTACTGCAAGGTTTCGGGAGAAGTTAACCACTCTATTATTCAAAGTTATAGCAACAAAGCACATCAAGGCTATCTAGGTCACAGCTACATTGGCGAGTGGGTCAACTTAGGGGCCGGAACAATAAGTTCCAATCTAAAGAGCAATTACTCCACCATTTCCGTCATCCAAAACGATAAAAAAACGGATACCAAACAACTATTTCTAGGCGCCATTATAGGTGATTTTGTAAAAACAAGTATTGGCACAACCCTCAACACAGGCACGATTGTTCACATAGGATCCACTCTCTTCAATGCAGGTTTTCACGACAAAACTATCGCCCCTTTTAGCTGGGGATCTCCCCAACTATACGGGATACACGACGTATCCAAGCTCATCCAAACAGCTGATTCTATGATGCGTCGCCGAAATATCACTTTTAGTGACAACTCAAAAGCCCTACTCACTCAAACCTTCCACTCCCATGCATCTTGATAAAACAAAAGCTTTTCGTGCATTAATCGACAGCAAAGATACGCCTCGAGTCATAAAAACACTCACAAAAAACAATAGAAACTGGGTCATTGAGCACCCTCAACTTGCCTTCAATTATACCTATACCCACCTAACAAATGCAGATAGAGACTTATTAACAGATCTAAGCGAAGAACAAACAGTTATAGAAAAATTAGGCGAGCTTAAAAAAGGTGCTATTCTAAATATTGTAGAAAAAAAAGCTATCCACCACTACAAAACGAGAACCTTACAAGATCCTTTTTTTACAACACAATTTGACCGCATTAAAACATTTATTAATGAACAATTTGCGACCAGAGACATCAGTGATGTTGTACAAATTGGGATCGGCGGCTCTCACCTAGGTCCTGAAGCTATCTACAAAGCATTAAGGAGTAACTACGCCACCCAAGTCAGCGTCCACTTTCTAGCCAATATAGACCCTCTCAACCTTAAGCACATAATGTCTCGCATCAATTTTAGATCTACTCTCTTTATCTTCGCATCTAAAAGCGGCACTACATTAGAAACTATAGAAAATTTAAAAGCGATACAAGACATTGCTTATTCCTATGGGCTTTCTCAATCGGGATTTAAATCTCAATGTGTCAGCATTACACAAAAAGATGCCTGGCTGGATGATAAAAAATTATTTACGCAAAGCTTCTATATCACAGACGAAATCGGGGGGAGGTTTTCAGTTACTAGTGCCGTCGGTATTACTATCCTCAGCGTTGCCTTTGGCTGGTCCGTTATAGAAAAATTTCTTTTAGGCGCACATGAGATGGACCTACTCTCTGAAGAAAAAGACCCTCTAAAAAACGCCCCTCTCATGGCCGCACTCATTAGTATTTTTGAGCGAAATATATTAAACCTAAACGCCAGAGCCATAACACCATACAGCTACCCTTTATCTCGATTTGGCGCCCATATCCAACAATTAGAATGTGAAAGCAATGGCAAACAAGTCGCCAAAGATGGGCACTTTGTTCACTACAAAACAGCCCCCGTCATCTTTGGTGAGCCCGGAACAAACTGCCAACATTCCTTTTTCCAAATGCTCCACCAAGGAACTGATACTATACCTGTACAATTTATATCTACAAAAACAAACTCGACCTTATTAAAAGCCAATATGTATGCTCAAATCCAAGCCCTCGCTTTTGGGAATTTAGATAAAAATCCGTTCTCTCGTTGCCAAGGAAACAAACCCTCTACAAGTATTATTCTAAAAGACCTCACCGCAAGATCCATTGGAAATCTCCTCTCTTTTTACGAAAACATGATTGTCTTCGAAGGCTTTCTCTGGGACATAAACTCTTTTGACCAAGAAGGTGTCACACTAGGAAAAACAATCGCTAAAGACATCCTCAAAAAGGCTTAACAGTACCGTCTATAAAAGTGAAATAAGGCCCAAAATTCTTTAAATCGCCTAGGCTCCACTATCGCTCTATACAGCCATTCCACTCTCATAAAACACACCCACTTAGGTGCTCTTTCAACCCTCCCTGCCAAAATATCAATACTTCCCCCCACTCCAATCGCTGTTCCAAAATCTAATGACTGCTTACAGCTCTGAATAAATTTTTCTTGTATAGGAAAGCCCATCCCAACAAAAATAAATTCAGGTCTTTTTTTCTTAATATCTTGAATAATTCCGTCCCAGTCTGTTTGGTCTTGAAATCCATCTGTAAAACCAAGAATTTGATCGCCAATCTTCTTTGCCGCCAGAGCAACAACTCCAGGCCGAGCGCCAACTAAATAACACGTACATTTTTTAGCTATTAATGCCTGTACAAGCTCCACTCCAGCAATAGGTGTTACCCCCCGCCCCTCCTGCTTAGCCAGGGCCATACACACCCCAACCCCATCTGGAACAACAAGATCGGCCTTGCTCAACCAATCCTCAAGACCCGCCCCCTTCATAATCATCAAGGGGTTTAAAGTCACCACACGTCTAAATATATCAGGTTTTTCTAAAAGCCAAGTTTCTACACCTTCAAATGATGAATCCGCAATTAAAAAACTTAAAAAAGACACTTTTTTCATAGCAAATACCTCGAGCCAAAAACGCCTTCATGCCCATCTGCAGCCGTCACAACAGACTCAATATTAACGCGTAATTGATGCCGATATTCGTCACGCATAGACTGAAACTTCTCCACAGCTTCTTGCACCTCCACAGCCGAAACCCGCTGTCTAACGTCCAGGTACGATTGCCCCAATTTCTTAGCCAAATGCTTCACTTTCTCGTCATACACCAAGGCCAAGAATGGAATACTATTCACCGCCGCCCATGCACACACATGAAAACGCATAGAGACAACTCCAGATGGATGTAGCGACCTTTCTTCCGTAAAAAGATCTTTCAAGCGATACGACTCCAAGTCACCAGAAAATGACAGATCTTCCTTAGTCGCCCCAATAAATCCATCCGCCACAGACCGTAAATAGGACAAACTCGACTCATCTAAGGCCGGGGAATGGCCTCTTACATTAATATAAAGCCCCTGATGAGCCTCGTGTGTATTTGTCACAATCTTGGCTCGGTAAAAGGCCAAATCCACGGACTCCACCACGGGAACATCTATACGAGTACAAAACAACTTAGAAGCAGGATCTCTCACAGAAATGACATGCGCTAACGACAATATTTTCCTAGAAATAAAACGACTAAAAACTCCCTTAATCGGTCCAATGCCCTGCCCTAACCAAATCACCTTTTTATGTAAAAAATTAGCGAGGAAAGCCCAAAATAAATAATAGACTAAACTTCTCATCGATGTCGTATTCTGCAGCAAGCCTCCCGCCCCAAAAACTATCATGTCCGCTTTGAAAATAGAAAATTTAGACAAAGAAATCCGTACATCTGAAAAATGACTCGTTAATAAAAGTTTCGTTTTACGAAACAACCATTCATCACCATCATTGCCTCTTAAATAGTACCCTACGAGTAAAATTTTCACAGATCTATCGACAAGACCTCTTCACAGTCTGTAAGTCCTGTCATAAAAACATGATTCGTTTTCTCATCCCATTTAATCTGCAAATCTCCACCTCTTAATTTAACGCAGACATCCCGACTCAAAACCTCTGTCGCTACCCCAGCCACAACAGCAGCACAAGCCCCAGTGCCACACGCTAAAGTCTCCCCAACCCCTCTTTCCCAAACCCGCATATCAATAGTATTCTTAGCCCTAACCTGAATAAATTCCACATTAGTCCCCTTATCAAAATCTCTATGCGTTTCAATTACAGGGCCAATTTCTGCTACAGGAAAGTCGGATACTTTATCTACAAACAAAACAGCATGAGGGTTTCCCATAGATACATCATTATATGTCAGGCTCTGACCCATTAGTTTTAATTTTCTATTTTTTTTAACTACAGGGACACCCATATCTACACGAACAGATTTACCTTCAACCACACACTGCTTAACCCCACTCGCAGACTCAATACTCATAACATTTCCATTAACACGACCCTGCCGCACGGCATACCAAGCAACACAACGTATTGCATTTCCACACATCTCCGGTTCAGTCCCATCTGCATTAATAATACGCATGCCAATATCCGCCACGTTTGAGCTCACAATAACAGCAAGCCCATCTGCTCCTTTATCTTTACCCAAACCTGTCTCCGAATGACACCACAACGGGGCATACTCAGCTAAATTTAACGCAGCAATATCTTGGCCGATACCATCCAGAATAAAAAACCTATTCTTTGTTCCATTCATTTTACTCAGTGCTATGTTCATCGTTTACTCTATTATTTTAGCCCCTAATGATCTCAATTTCCCTGGTAAGTCATAATAGCCACGCGTAAGATGCTTCAAACCATATACAGTCGTTCGACCCTGAGCGACTAATCCTGCCAAAATAAGTGAGGCACCTGCACGAAGATCTGTAATCTTCACTTCTGCACCTGACAAATTTTCTACACCTTCCACTACAGCCATTTGATCCTCGAGGGTAATTTTAGCACCCATTCTCATGAGCTCACGCACATGCATAAACCTATTTTCAAAAATACATTCTTTCACAACACTTTTTCCTTCCGATACAGTCAAAAGCGCCATCATTTGTGCCTGCATATCTGTAGGAAAGCCTGGAAAAGGTTCTGTTTCAAAATCTACTGCCTTTAATCGTCCATTTCCCTTCACACGAATATAATCAGCTCCCGTTTCCACCTCAGCGCCTGCCTGAGCCAAGAGTGTAAGTAAAGGTTTAATATGCGCGGCAATAGCCCCTTTAACCGTCACATCACCGTTCGTAATAGCCCCAGCGATCAACAATGTTCCGACCTCAATTCTATCTGCAATCACAGGATAAGGATTAATACCCGTCAACGACTCTACCCCAACAATGGTTAACGTAGACGTCCCGAGCCCAGAAATCTTAGCACCTCCTGCTTGCAAAAACTGTCCTAAATCATCAATCTCTGGTTCACGGGCAACATTATGAATAATACTCGTACCTTCAGCCAAACACGCCGCCATCATCAAGTTTTCAGTAGCCCCTACGGACGGAAAGTCTAAGCGGAACTCGCTCCCTTTTAATGCTTTCGCCTCGATTTGCACAAACCCATGCTCCATAGAAATGGTCGCCCCCAAAGCTTCAAACCCTTTTAAATGAATATCTACCGGTCGAGCCCCAATCAAACACCCTCCTGGCAACGGTACTTTAGCAAAACCTGCACGGGCCAAAATAGGTCCCGCTACAAAAAATGACGCGCGCATAGAGGTCACCAAATCATACGGCGCTATATGACGAATTTTACGCGTGTTTACGACATGGATTTCTTCGTTTTTACGATACTCCGCTCGTACCCCCAAAGCATTCAACATACGCAACATAATACTCACGTCATTTAAATATGGAATATTTTGTAAAACGGTGTCACCTTCCAACATCAAGCAGGCTGCCATAATAGGTAAAATAGCGTTCTTAGCACCTGCTGCTCGTACAGTTCCCTCTAAACGGAACCCACCCTCAACACTAAGTCGAGACATCGTATGACATCTCCTTTAGAAGGGCATCCAAAGATACATGCAGGTCATCAATGCCCGTATTATTTTCTACAACACACCGACATGCCTCCAACGCCAAACTAATATTTTGCCCAGAACTTTCACCCGAATTTTCTCTAACATCCTGGCGTTTAAATGTCTCAAAATCAATATGGTCAGTTTCTCGAGCACGTAATTTTACACGTTCATATCTAACCTTAATATCGGCTGTCACACCGATAAACACAACATCTTTTCTCGCCAAAAAATTAACTTCATCCCGGTTACGAATACTATCAAAAACGACATTGTCCCAGCTCTCTTTCTCAACTGTTTCACACACTAACTTAGCCAAAACATCCAAGCCTCTTTCTTCTTTTAAAAGATTAGCCATATGTGTAAGGGTATCTCTGTCCAAAGGTAGGCCTTTCTCTCGAACATAGTCTCGTAGTGAATCCGACAAAGATAGGACCTGAAACCCCTTCTGTCGAAAATAGTCACAAACAGTAGACTTTCCTGCCCCATTTGTTCCTATCAAACCTATATACATACACACACCTCCATCCAGACTATCCTTCTGCTTTCTCTAAGAATAATGTCTGAGTAGGGTACGCAAACGCTACCCCTAACTCCTCAGCCTTTTTCATGATTAACAACAGCACATCCTGGCGCTGCTTTAATTCATCGCTCCAATCCGGGACTTCCAAAAAACAATACAACAAAATATCTAAAGATGAGGCTCCAAAGCCATGGAAATATACATGGAAATAATCTTTTCTTGTGGCTGGATGATCACGAATAATCTCACGAATACCTTCACAAAAAAGCTCTACTTTCGCAGCCGGTGTTTGATAGGTCACACCTAAAGTCATTTTTACACGCCGATATTGCCGCTCTCCCATGTTATCGACAACCGCTGTCAGCATTGTTGCGTTAGGAATGGTCACTAATGAATTATAAAAAGTTCTGACTCGTGTACTTCTAAAGCCAAGATCTTCGACTGTCCCTTCCACTCCGTCAACAACAACCCAATCTCCAATATTAAAGGGTCTATCCACCAATATAGTCAGAGACCCAAACACGTTCGCTATCGTATCTTTAGCCGCCATGGCAATAGCAAGCCCACCAATACCTAACCCTGTCAGTAAACTTGAAAGAGGCAGATTTAAAATTTCTGCAATCGACATAATCCCAAATAAAACTAGAAAAAGCTTCACAGAACGCCCAAATAATGGGGCTAATAAATCATCAAATTTCCCCGCCGTCTTACTCGTCTTAACATTAATATAGTCCTGAATTAAATCCGTAAGTCTAAACCCAAGCCACACCACACCAAAAAAGGTCAGTACTTTTGCTGAAACAACCAAAATCGTCACGATAGCGTCCGAAAACCCTAAGGACTCTGCGCCTAACAAAAATATCCACCCTAATAAAATGGAATTAATAGGTCGGGCAAAAAATCGAGTCTCTTGTTTTTTTAAAAACTCCACATCTTTTAAAAAGCGAGACACTGTTTTAACCAAACTTACGTCCAACGCTCTTGCACAAAGACTACTCACTACACTACTTACAACAACAAGAGCAAAAAGACCTATCCATTGCCAAGCTGCGACACCCACTATGTTTATGTTTAAAGTCTGCTCAGAAAAAAAAGTTAATAATAGCGATTTCATTCTCTTATGCTGGCCTGTGTCAAACGCTTTGTCAACATACACAAAACATGATTTAATGAGCCACCCTTGAAAAGGACCTATTAAATGACTAGAACAATATTAAAATTTGGTGGAACATCCTTAGGTTCCGCAGACCGCATTCAATCTGTAGCAAAGCGCATAATAGAGATAAAGAAAACGACGAAAGAAATCGTAATCGTCGTGTCAGCTATGGGAAAATCCACCGATCACCTTGTTAACCTAGCTAAAGAGCTGTCCCCTAACCCTGCGCCTAGAGAATATGACGCCCTTCTATCTACTGGCGAAAACGTATCGTCCTCACTACTCGCCATGACCCTAATCGGCATGGGGCACCCCGCTATATCACTTAGTGGTATTCAAGCAGGCGTAAAAACAGAAGATCTCCACATGAAAGCTAAAATTTTATGTGTAGAAACCAAAAGAATTGAAGCGTCATTATCAGAAGGTACCATCGTCGTCATCTCAGGATTCCAAGGCCTTAATAAATTTAACGACGTCACGACTATAGGAAGAGGTGGGTCAGACACCTCCGCTGTAGTCTTCGCAGCGTCACTAAACTGTAAAGAATGTAACATATTTACAGACGTAGACGGCGTATACACTACCGACCCAAGAAAAGTTACAAACGCAAAAAAATTAAAGTCTATTTCTTATGACGAAATGTTAGAATTAGCCTCATTAGGAGCCGGCATCTTACACCCAAGAGCTGTAGAATGCGCAAAAGAAAATAATATTATTATTCATGTCCGCTCATCCTTTGATGCAAGCGAAGGAACACGAGTAATGGAGGTCAATACTATGGAAGCAAACAAATCAGTCACAGGTGTCACTATTAATGAAAAAGAAGCTATAGTCTCCGTCCTTAAGGTTCCAGACACGCCCGGATTTGCAGGACTTCTTTTCACGCGACTTGGTGAAAAAGGCATCAACATAGATATGATTATTCAAAACGTTGAAGAACAAGGAAATAACAACATTTCATTCACTGTCCAAAGTGATGATTTAGATGCAGCAGCAGCCATTGCAGCTGAAGCTTCCAAAGAAATTGGTGCTGGAGCTATAAAAACCGATAACAAAATCGCCAAAGTATCTGCAGTCGGTATTGGGATGATTTCTAGACCCGGTGTTGCGGCTAAAATGTTCAAAGCACTAGGCGATGCCAATATCAATATTTTGCGCATAGCCACGTCCGAGATAAAAATCTCCTGTGCTATCCCTAAAGCTGATTCCATAAAGGCCCTTCAAGTCTTACATGACGTGTTTGAACTAGACGCTTAATCATCATGATTGACATCCTCATCATTGTCGGGCTTTCGCTCATACCCATCCATACCTGGTTCAGATGGGTACTACACAAATATATCAGCCTAAGTAGCCCCCTAGAAAAGCAACTGTCTGTCCCCAAAGCGCCTCTGATTGAGCTTATGCCCATATTACTTAGGTTTGGAAAAGGGGCGCTTATTTCCACGCTTCTAATCTCACCCTACACCTTTTCTGACATACTCATATCACTCTTACTCCTACTCAGCCTCTTTCTCCACACCCACTCCCCTCTTCAATTATTTCGTAAAGACAGCATTTGGCATATTTTCCTAGCCGGACTGCTCTTCCCCTTAAACCCCATTATTGCTCCCATTTACCTCATAGGAACGCTCCTTTTCATTCTCTTAAGTAACACACTATATTTAGGAGAACTCATCGGTATCCTCTTCCTATTTCCCATCATTTGGTTCATGGACCTCCCTCCTTATTTACTTGCGACAAATATTGGCTTTTTCTTACTCATCCTTCTCACCCAGATAAACCAATTTCTAAGCGTCATAGACAATAAGCAACCATCCTTGCTTAAACTGTATAAGAACAGAAAATAATCCAGAAAACGATAAGAGACCCATCAGTCACAATTAAAATAGGGCCAATGAAAACATTCAAAACAAACACCAGCAAAGACACGGCCCTTGCAGTGAAATTAAAGTCTTTAAATATTCTTGATAAAGACATCAGCGAAACCTTTATCCATTCTGGAGGGAAGGGCGGCCAAAACGTAAACAAAGTAGCCACCTGCGTTCAGCTTATTCATGTCCCAACGGGTATCATCATCAAATGCAGTCGCACTCGCCAACAAGGTCTAAACCGATATTGGGCTTATTTTCTCTTGGCTCAAAAAATAGAGTCCCAAGCTACTGCCAAAAAAATTGAGAAACGACACCTTTCCGAAAAGGAGCGTCGCTCAAATAGAAAACGAAGCAGGCGCTCTAAACAACGCATGTTAGACGATAAAAAACATCAGTCCCAAAAAAAAGCCCAACGACGAGATGTTTTGTGAAAACTACACACTACTTCACCCACTTCATAGGATCCACCCTCACATTCTGAACAGACATCCCCCAATGTAAATGTGGGCCTGATACCAGTCCTGTAACCCCCATACGCCCGATTAAGTCTCCCGTCGCTAGCACCTGCCCCTCTCTTACAAAACGTTCATTTAAATGATTATAAATCGTCACAACACCAAAGCCATGATCCACCATAACGGTCTGTCCATGTACCTTAAATGACTCACTTAAAATGACTCGTCCGTGATTAGGTGCCCACACCGGTGTCCCTACCTTGTTCGCAATGTCAGTCCCCGCATGACGGCTGGAAACACCACTATTATACAGTCTCATTTTTCCGAATTTAGAGGACACCCTCCCTTTTGCCGGTAGCTTAAACCCTTGTTTAAAATACGACACAGGAGTCAGGGTATTAAACCCTTTTCCTATCACACTAGATTCTTTCTGCAGACTCTTTGTATCTTTAGATAAGGCTTTCTTGTCCTGTGATAAACGCACCTTCCCTACCTTTTTTTTAGGATGACGGACTGTCATCTTCACTGACTCACGAAACCATGTACCATCCGCCAAGTGCACATCCACTTTTAAAGGATACTTCCCTGATTTTGTATACCTAGAGGCTCCCATGTAAGCGATATAATGATATCGGAATTGACCTTTTTTAGGTGTTTGAAATACTATAAACTCTTTACCCGAAAAACTTATCTTAGACTCTATAATAGGGCTCACTGTGTATACCTCTAAGGTAAAAGATGTCCCCATACTCACCGACTTTTTTGATACCCTTATACGAACAGACTCAGTATCTGCTGCATAAAAAGTCCCCGTTAAACAAAGAAAAAGAAACCCAGTTAAAAACCCCCGTAGCACCTAAGCAAAACTCCTAGGTAAAGAAAAGCTAACTGTCGCCCCAGATCTAGGGTGCTTAAACGACAAAAAGTAAGCTTGAAGTACTTGCCCCGTCTCTCTTGGATGGTCACTATAATCCCTATCTCCCACAACCGGACAGCCTAAAAATGCCAGGTGAACACGAATCTGATGTGTCCGGCCCGTCTTGGGATGCGCTTCAACAAGCGTTGACGACCCTCTTCTTTCCAAGACTCTAAAAAATGTATGGGCCTCGTCGCCCCCAGGGACAACCCATCTCAATTGTCGCACTGTAGAATGTCTACCCAAAGGCTGTGGACAGTCTATCTCTACCCAACCGACATCGCCATACACCAAAGCATAATATTTTTTCTCAACAGCCTTATCTTGAAATTGCTGTTTCAAATGCTCCAAGGCATGCTCCGTCTTCGCAACAACCATAAGCCCTTCGGTTAAACGGTCCAAGCGATGAACAATTCCAGGTCGGGCAGGCTCACCCACCGTCTTTATAGCGGGGAAATAATGCATCAGCCCCTCTACCAAAGTAGGCGCTAAGGTTTTAACGCCAGGATGCACGACCAATCCACTCGGTTTATTCAAAACTAAAATATCATCATCTTCAAAAATAATATCCAAGGCCATCGCCACCGGCTCAATCAGTCTTTCCTTTGGCGTCACATCTAAAAGAGATTGTGGGTAGGAAACCACATCGCCTATTGAGCATGACAAGGACGCCTTAGCGACAACCCCATTAACCGTCACCAGCTTCGATTTTATAGCCTTCTTAATAGACTCTCTTGAACACTCCAAAAAACCTGCCAAGCAAGCATCTATCCGATCCGCATTTTCTTTAAGCTTTATTTTTAACATCTCTAACCACAAATAACTCCAACAAGAATAAAACAATCCCAATATCGATACATACATCCGCAATGTTAAAAACTGGAAACAATCCAATATCTACAAAATCAATAACATACCCAACTCTCAAACGGTCTACAAAATTGCCTACTGTTCCTATCAACAAAAATCCCAACCCTATTTCTGAGTAACGGGACGTCGCCAACGCTCTTGCGTATTTTACACACACAATAAAAACGAAAGCACTGACTGAGAGAAGAAAATAACGATGATTCTGTAGGATACCATACGCAGCCCCATAGTTATGAACCAACTGAAAAGATACTCCCTTTTCCATTACAACATAGGGATGGATAAAGCTTAAGTATTTTTCAGCAAAAAGTTTAGTTACCTGGTCTAGACATACACCCACACAAATAAGTACCCACTGCCAAAATTTCATATCTACTTATTTCTTTAGTAGACGTATGAAGTCATACAACTGAATAAAAAAAGTGTCTGGCAAATAAGTCTGACACACATCTAAAATTAGAATAAAGAAAAGAAGAATCCCAAATAACAAGCCCAACCCTCGTATGACCCCTACCATAAATTGCATCATGAAAAGTTGAAAAGGCCGTGCTAAAAATAAAAATAAAGAATCAAACTCAGACTGTTGAAACACACCCATTAAATATCTGGAGCTTTTATTAACTTCAGATAACAATACATTAGTTCTGGCTAAATGTGGAACATCATGACGAAAACCATTATCTTTAGCGCGTCTCGCGTCCTCGGAAACGACATGTTGCTTGTCTGATAAATTTTCAATGGCTCTCTTTAAAGCATCGTGATCTGTCATTGATCCTCCAAAATTGAAATGCCCGGTAACTCTCGCCCCTCTAAAAATTCTAAAGAAGCGCCTCCACCTGTGGAGATATGCGACATTTTATCTGAAAGCCCTACTTTAGCAAGCGCAGCGGCAGAATCCCCACCACCTACTATACTAACAGCCTTACTATTAGCTAGAGCTCTTGCAATAGCAAAAGTCCCTTTTGAAAAGGGTTCCAACTCAAAAACACCTAACGGACCGTTCCATAAAACTGTCCCCGCATCTTTTAGGACATCTTCTAAAAGTGTGACAGTGTCAGGCCCTGCATCTACTCCTAAATGATCCGAAGGAATAGCCTCCGATCCAACAATCTGCATAGGTGCATCTGCTAAAAAATCAGGAACAACAACATGATCCACGGGTAAAATGACGCGCGTAGAAGAGGTTTTGGCGGCTAACAAGAACTCTTTTGCGTCATCAATCTTCTCATCTTCACATAATGACTTACCCACTTCTAAGCCTTGCGCTTTCAAAAAAGTATAGGTCATTCCGCCACCAATAATAAGTGTATCAACACGCCCTAACATGTTTTTCAAAACTGCAAATTTACTAGATACCTTTGCCCCACCAATAATCGCCACCAAGGGACGAATAGGCTGTGAGATCGCCATATCTAGAAAATTTAATTCTTTCTCAATCAAATACCCCGCCACCGCTGGAACATACGCAGCAACCCCAGTAGTAGACGCATGTGCACGATGAACCGTACCAAAAGCTTCCTGTACAAACACGTCTCCCAAACGTGCCAGTTTTTTAGAAAATTCAGGATCGTTTTTTGTTTCTTCTGCATGAAATCTAAGATTTTCTAACATCAAAACCTGTCCATCCTTAAGAGACTGAACAGAAGATTCTACTTCAGGCCCCACACACATCGAACTCTGATCAATCGTCTGACCTAAAAGCTCGGACAAACGTTGAGATACTGGTGCCAGCGACAAACTCTCAACACGCTCGCCGCCAGGACGTCCCATATGAGACATCAAAATAAGCTTAGCGCCTTTTTTAATCAAATCACGAAGTGTGGGAAGCGCAGACCGAATGCGAGAATCATCACTAATCTCGCCTCCCTGCATAGGCACATTAAAATCAACACGTACTAAAACCCGTTTCCCTTTAATATCGCCTAAATCTCGGACTGAGCGCTTCGACACCATTACTTATAAATTTTAGAGACGAGATCCACAACTCGGTTAGAATAACCCATTTCATTGTCATACCAAGAAATAACTTTAATCGTTTTCCCCATCACCATAGTCAAACCAGAATCTACAATAGACGAATGTGTATTGCCAATGATATCGCACGACACAATAGGATCTTCTGTATACTCAAGAACCCCTTTCATGGCGCCATTAGCCGCGGCTTTAAAGGCAGCATTTACAGATTCAACTGTAACGTCTTTCTCAACTTCACATACCAAATCCACAACAGACCCGTCAGGAACAGGTACTCTCATGGCCATGCCATCTAGCTTTCCTTTTAATTCAGGTAATACAAGGGCAACGGCACGAGCAGCTCCCGTTGTCGTTGGGATGATTGACTGGCCAGCACTTCTTGCTCGTCTTAAGTCAGAATGAGGGAGATCTAAAATATTCTGGTCATTGGTATAAGCATGAATCGTGTTCATCATCCCTTTAACTAAACCAAAATTTTCGTGAATAACTTTTGCAATTGGAGCCAAGCAGTTTGTTGTGCAACTAGCGTTTGAATACGCGTCAATAGTAGAATCGATCGCGTCTTCGTTTACACCTAAAACAACTGTCGTGATTTGGTCTTTAGCCGGAACAGTTAGTATAACTTTTTTAGCCCCTGCAACAAGATGATCTCTATACCCCCCTCTGTCACCCTCAGCACTTGCAAATACACCTGTAGCTTCTATAGCTACATCTACCTTAAGATCTCTCCAAGGAAGTTCTTTCGGATTACGAATAGCAAAGATAGGGATACGCTTGCCATCCACAACAATAGCATCAGATTCTGCCCTTATTTCGCCATCAAAACGGCCATGAACGGAATCATACTTCAACAAGTGAGCCAATGTTTTCGGATCTGTTAAATCATTAATCGCTACAATTTCTATATCCGAATTTCTATGAGCAATCTTAAATACATTACGCCCTATTCTTCCAAACCCATTTATTGCAACTTTTACTGTCATATTTAACGCCTCTTTCTTTTAAAAATGAAGATGAATTATAACAAAATATAAGGTATATAACAAATCGTATTTTGAGGCACTCTTCTCTTTATAAACGGGTCTGCACTTGCGATTAACGCATTTACAATAATTTACAATTAAGGTAGGGTGATGAAATGACTTTAATCATCTTAGAGGGCCTTCTCTCTTATATAAAAAAAGGATACTCATTGCTCCAAGCTCTTTTGCTTTTAAGTGACGATATTAGTCTAAAAAAAGAGACTGAAACCATTAAAAAAATCATCCAAAAACTTGAGGAAGGAGAGTCTTTTCAATCACTTATTGATAAAGACATAGCCCCCTTCTTGGGTTTATCTATAAAAAACATACCTACTTTACCTAATCTTAGCTTATTCATAGAACACATCATTATACTCATTCGATTAAAACAAGACATAAGAAAGAAACTCATCCACTCGCTAAGTTATCCTGTGTTCTTATTTATCAGCACCGTTGTTGTGTCTCAAGTCATCCTAGACATATCCACAGAAACATCCCCATTATCGCCAATCATCACAACAAGTTTAACGCTCGCTAGCGCAGGCATCATCATGGCTACCGGACTATGCATCAAACAATATAGACACCAACAAAAAACACATACTTGGCTATGGATTGTAGGCGTATTCATTAAAAGCGGTCTCTCTATTCAAACAAGCCTGATACACGGTTCATTGTTAAATCCTAGAATAGGCGACTATTTTCTTGCAACACTTCAACGTGGAGATTCATTAAAATCAGTCGTTGATTCCCATCCTCAATTAAGGCTGAACGCTAAACAAAATTTAAGTAGAAACATAAATAAAAAGCCCCTCGCTGAGGCATTAATATCAACGGGTACTGAGGGACTTCAGCACAGCTCCCTTTTTGTAAAAAAATGCATAGCGATTGCACAACCTTGCATTATCGCCGCTGTAGGCGTGTTTCTAAGCTACTTTTTCTATTCCATTCTAAGCCCCACTCTTAAAAACATGCAAACTTATTATTGATTTTTAGATAGCGAACAGATACAGTTAAAGCATGATAGATAGTTTCGATGCAAAAAATAAAGGGTTTACGCTTATAGAGCTCCTTATAGTCATGTCGATTATAGGACTGCTATCCTCATTAATCATACCTAACTACAGCCATATCAAAAACGCAGCCAAAGAAAACGCACTGAAAAGCCTGGGGCATTCTATTCAAATATCGCTTGAAACCCATTACCTCATTATGGATACATACCCAACAGATTCGTCCCTATCCGCCGACGCATTGTTCACCCTATTACAAGCGTCTAACTCTTTAGGTGAAACACCTCAAAACCCCTACACAAAAACAGACTTTTCCTCCTCTGATACTTCCGGAAAAATTACATACACCTACTTAGATAATGACCAATACGAAATAAATATCTACGGAACCGATAACGAGGGTCCAATCAGCACACTAAGTAACGATTAATTTATAATCGATACGTTTTAGATATCGCCTGTTTTAGTTTCACAATAGCTTTTTTATAAATACGAGACACTTGAGATTCAGAAACCCCAATACGCTCCCCAATTATTTTAAAAGTTAAATCATTACGAGTATGCGCAATCACAACCTTTCTCTCTCTCTCCGTCAAAGCCTCCATCGCTCGTGATAGTTCATCTCCAGTATCAAATTTTTTAACAAAATCAGCACGATCCGACACAGAAAGATACACATGAGCCGCATCGGCCACCCACTCATAGCTTGTGGCAGGGTCAGACCGAGTGACATACCGAATATGATCCTTCATAGCTCCAACCATCCTTTGCTGCGCCAAAGGCCAAACATTCTTGTTTTGATCAGGGTTCCAAACTTTAACTGTTTCCAAAAACTCTAACCTTGCCACAGTACGTAAATCATCAATTTCACTATCCACAACATAGTTAGGTAAATATCTCGCATATTTTTTCACGATAATCTCAACACGGTCATGAAAGTTATCTAACATATCCTGTACATGCACTTTTAGAAAAAAAACTTTCAAATTATTATAAATAGGTTCAGAAATTTTATCCCATAAGTTATCTAGCGACGACATATTAAATCTCTAAACCCTCATAAATAGTATCCAAATAGTTCCCACTTTTCACATTATCCTGGCGATCCCCGGGGATCAACCCCGCCACCATTACTTCAGCCTTAAGTCTAATATGTTCGCGCAACACATCTTTTTGCTTCTGGCTTGTAAGCGGTAATTTTTTAAGCTCTATTTTTAGATGACCATCTCCAGAACGAGGCCCCTTTAAAGGGCCCCCACGATAATCACTTTGTGTGACACGCCTGCCATAAAATTCTTCCTGGGCTTTATTTTGCATACTAATCTGTGCTTATAACTCCTATAGATTGGACTTTAGCCTGAGGAATTATCTCATTATAAGATAAGACGGTCAGAGACGGATAGTTTCTTTCTGTAAACTTTTTAAAATGTGCTCGCAAACGTGGCGAACATAACGACACGGATTCTTTTTCCATCTTTCTAAACGAAGCCATATGTTCTCCCACTTGGGCTAATACACGTTCTCCCATCTGAGGGTCTAGTGCAAGAAAAGCACCATATTCAGATTGATGCACAGAATTAATCATCGTTTCTTCTAATCTAGGATCAATGGTAAAAACTGTAATCGAATCATCATTATCCATATATTGCCTACACACCTGCCGAGCTAACGATTGCCTTACATATTCTGCCAATAGATTTGTATCTCTAGATACATGCGCATAATCCGCCAACTTCTCCATAATAGAAGATAAATCTCGAATAGATACTCTCTCTTTAACTAACATCTGCAAGACCTTATGCACCTGTCCCAACGACAACATATCTGGAATCAGCTCTCTAACAATCGCAGCGTTGGTATTTTTAACAAGCTCGACGAGAGACTGAACATTCTGTCTTGTCATTATCTCGTCCGCATGACGTTTGACTGTCTCAGAAAAATGCTCGGCTATAAAATCAGTTAAATTTTGAGCAGAAATGACATTCTCTTGTAATCGGCCTAGTTGGTCTTCGGATACCCACGCAGCGGTATGATTAGAAATAGGATCTATCGCTTCAACTCCAGCAATCCCCAAACGTTTCAACTCACCCACAGACCGTTGCACAAAAAAATGGCCAGGCAGAGCATCCCCAAAACCTACCTTTGTCCCTCTAATTTCAATTTCATATTGATTAGGAGGTAAACTCAAATCATCCATGACCCTAACCCCAGGAATAACAAACCCAAGTTCTTGGCCAATATGGTATCTCACCAAGGTAATCCGCTCCAACAAAGGGCCATTATGAGAAGGATCTATCAACGGGACTAAGTTTCTCCCTGTTTTCAAACTAATAGGATCTAGACTTAATGTCCCTAATAAATTTTCAGGCTTTTTCATCGCATCTTTTGCAGACTCTCTTGACGCATCTGTTGCTATGTCATCAGAGGATTCTTGCGATTTAATAATCCCCCAGGCTGCCACCCCACATAACACGCCCATCGACATAAAAGCCCCCGTAGGCAATCCTGGAACCAATCCTACTAAAAATAAAATCCCCGATGTCACGGCAAAGGCCTTAGGTTGAGAAAATATTTGGACCTTAACATCTGCCCCCAAACTTTCTTTAGACGCGGATTTGGTGACTACCAAGCCCGTAGAAATAGCAATAAGAAGAGCAGGGATCTGACCTACTAGTCCATCTCCAACTGTAAACCGAGCAAAGGTCTCTAAGGCGTCTCCGACAGACAAGCCTTGCTGAAATCGCCCAATGATAATACCTCCAACGATATTAATTAAAACGATAATAATCCCCGCTATAGCATCCCCTTTTACAAATTTATTAGCACCATCCATCGATCCAAAAAAATTAGATTCTCTCTCCAGCTTCTGACGTCTTTCTTTGGCCTGATCGGCATCAATAAGTCCCGCGTTTAAATCCGCATCAATAGCCATCTGTTTCCCAGGCAAGGCATCTAAAGTAAAGCGAGCGGCAACCTCAGCAACCCGCTCAGACCCTTTTGTAATAACCATAAACTGAACCAATGTGATGATAGAGAAAGCCACAACTCCAACAACAAAGTTTCCCCGTGTAACAAATTCCGCAAAGGCCACAACAACCGCCCCATCAAAGTCAGCTCCCAAAGCTAAAATAAGTTTAGTAGAGGCAATATTCAAAGAAAGCCGGAATAGGGTCAATATAAGTAATAACGAGGGAAATGCCGCAAAGTCGAGAGGTTCTGTTAGATACATAGCTATCAACAAAATCATGATGGCTATCGCTATATTAAGCACCATTAACAAATCCAACAGCCATGTTGGAATAGGCATAATCATCAAGCCGACGATAGAAATCGTCACTACTGCCATAGCTACATCTGCGACCGAAAACAAACTCTTAATGTGGGCTAGCATAATAAAGTCCTAAAACCGATTCTTTTTTTTCTTCTTAAGATTATACACAAATGCCAAAATCTCAGCTACTGCCTTATAAAACATGGGGGGTACAAAGTTTCCTACATTAGCTACATCATATAGGCTTCTCGCTAAAGGTGGGTTCTCTACAATAGGTATCTGATGAAGTTCCGCCAATCGTTTAATTTCTTTAGCAACAAGACGTCTTCCCTTCGCTACAACCTTCGGCGCCCGCATTTTATTAGGGCTGTACTGTATCGCAATCGCCACATGAATAGGATTTGTTACGACAACATCTGCGTCAGGAACAGCACCCATTTGCCTTCCCTGAGACATCTGCCTCTGTGCATCACGTTGTCGTTGCTTAACCATGGGGTCCCCTTCCATACGCTTATACTCATCCTTAATTTCTTTTTTGGACATCTTTAAGCCCTTAATGTATTCATAACGTTGATAAAAATAATCCAAAATTCCAATCAAAAAATAAAACAAACCAACACGAATAATAACTCTCATAACTATTGTCCCAGTAAAGGCCATAACTTGATAGGGTTGCATCTGCTGAGAAATAAGAATCATTAACAATTCATTTTTAATCGCATAATAAATTATTAGAATAACAATCGCCATTTTAAGAACTGATTTAATCAGTTCTACATACTGTTTCAAAGAAAAAAACTTCTTCATCCCTTCAATAGGATTCAATTTATCAAAACTAGGCTCCAAAGCCTCAAAAGAAATTAAAAAACCTGTTTGCAAAGCTTCCAGTAAAATAGCTACAAGCATATTCACAGCAAACAAAGGTGCCATAGCTGCCAAAAAAATAGTCAAAACATTTTTTAATAAATAGCCCGCCACTGAAACCGAAAAATCTGATGCAAAAAAATTAAAAGACATGAATGTGACCTCGGTCATTTTCTGCCACATAAAATCACCTGAAGCCTTAAGCGTATAAAAAGAGGCTAACAACAACAGCGCCGCTGTAAGATCTTTACTCTTAGCTATCTGTCCTTTTTTACGTGCCTCGCGCAGCTTATGTGGCGTAGGCTCCTCGGTTTTTTCGCCTGAATCTTCACCCATTAGTTAAGCCCCTGTAAATGTGCCATCAATAAAACCAAACTAGCCATTACATCTTCCATCAACTTTAAAATTACTTGGACTAAAGAAGGAGCGATTCCCAAAAAAATAACAATAGACACCATAGGTTTAATCTGAAATCCCAACTGAAAAACATTAATCTGTTCAGCAACACGGTTCAAAACACCAAAGGCAAAATCTACGATAAATATGACTAATAAAATAGGAGCAGAAATCTTTACCCCCGTCAAAAATAAATGAGTTCCCAAAGACAAAACATACTGAGACCCTAGAGTGAAATCCACGGGTACACCAACCGGCAACAATGTAAAACTAGAATTCAAGGCAGACAGCACCATGTGATGCCCATCCACCTGAATAAAAATAACAATCGCCACCCACTTTAAAAAAAGTTCAAATAAAGCGGCATTTCTACCAGTAGAAGGATCCAATAACGAGGCAACACTCAATCCCGCTTGAGTATCCATAAGAGCCCCAGCTAGCTCAAGTGCTGTCACCATAAGGTTCGCAGTAAAACCTATAAAGGCCCCAACTAAAAATTCTAATACAAGTAACAGAACAAAAGACAAAGGGGACTGAGAGATAGTCTCCGGCAAAGGCACCACAAAAATAAGCAAACCACTAGTCCAAAAAACTAGGGCCAATTTAGCCATAGACATGATTTGCTTATCACTAAAAAAAGGAGCGGTACCAATCATGCCAATAAAGCGTGAAAAAACAAGAAAAAAAACAACAATTTGATCTAGAGTAATAGCCATAATCGGGCGTCCCTCTTATTGTGAATAAAGAGGAATATTCCCCCATAAATTTACTGACAATTCCATAATAATACGAAACATCCAAGGAAATGTTGCCGCTAACACCCACAGAACAACAATCATCTTAGGTACAAAAGTCAGTGTTTGTTCTTGAATCTGAGTCACCGCCTGAAACACCGCAATAATCATTCCCACCACAAGACCTAAACCCACTGACGGCATAGATGCAATAATAACAACCTGAATGGCTTCATTAATAATTCCCGTGACCGCATCAATATTCATAACCTAATAGTCCCCTAGTCGTAAGATAAAGTCCACAGGATGCCCACAAATAACCATCCTCTTACGTGCCTGATTGCCTCGTAAAGCACCTAATCTCCGTAGTATGGTAGGATTCTTCCCGAGAAAAGAAACGAAGAGCAGATCCTTAGCCAGGTTACGATCTTCACACATACTTAATCATCGCTGAAAACTAAGTAAAATCCCACGGATGAGTAGGTTCCACCCATCGGTCAACACAAATAGCAAAATCTTAAAGGGAAGAGAGATCATCGCCGGGGACAACATAAACATACCCAAGGACAATAAAATATTAGAAATAATTAAATCAATAACCAAAAAAGGAATAAATAATAAAAAACCAATTTGAAACGCCGTTTTAAGCTCAGATATCACAAAGGAAGGAATAATGACATAAATAGGAATATCCTCATAAGTGTCCGTATATTTAATTTTAGAAAACTCTAAAAATAAGAGAAGATCTTTGTCTCGTGTAAATTTCAACATAAACTTTTTAAAGACTCCGCCGCCCGTCTCAAAGGCCTGCACTTGTGAAATCTCACCTGATTTATAAGGGCCAATCGCCGTTTCATTAATTTCATGCCATGTCGGCGTCATCACAAAAATTGTCATAAAAAATGCTAAAGCGATAATAACGGAATTAGGAGGAGACTGCTGAGTAGCCAAGGCCATACGTGTCATACTCAATACAATAACGATACGTAAAAAAGCAGTTGTAGAGACAAGGAAAAAGGGAATAAGACCAATACTCGCCAAAGAAAGTAATAAATTAATGGAAGAACTAAATCCCCCAGGTTCCAAAAATGAATCTAAATCAATATTCAAGCCAGGCACCTGCTGCGCCCAAACATCTTGAGGAGAAAAGAAAAAAATGACAATCGGCATCACCCATTTCAAATGACTAAAATTAAACCCTTTGATCATCCTGGTCCAATTCCTTCAGCAAATGAGCTTCACGCCCGCCTACACTCATCAGATATTCTTTTCCCCTAATATCTACAATTAATAAAGCGATACCGTTATCTACAGACAATCGATCCTTAATCGCCATAGTCCCAGAATAGCGTTTGCGTTGTACTTTCTTAGTAATAGCTAAAATAGCCAGCAACAAGCCCATCATAATTAAAATAGACAAAAATAGCTGAACTAAATAAGAATCCCCCATTATGAAGGTGTTACGATATTTGTAACTCTTAACCCATAATTATTATCAATCGCAACAACTTCACCATGTGCAACAACTTGTCCATTAACAACAAGATCTAAAGGT
>CALLLO010000132.1 GCA_938082985.1 uncultured Candidatus Marinamargulisbacteria bacterium
CGGCTATTTTTTAGGCTACAAACGACTGGATAAGGGGCGCTTTGACTTTCCGGTGAGCCAAGACGGAGGTGTGTCGTTAACAAAAGAGGAATTTTTTGAGCTCGTATCGGGTATGCCGATGGTCCATATTAAAGCCATAAAAAGAGAGCTGTTTTACCACTAAAAAAAGGTCCGTTTTTACCTATGTTTTTAGTGTGAAAAAGGTGCTTTTTTAAGGGTGAAATGGTATAATTAAGCATGTCGAAAAGCCTCGAAAAAGAACTGCATTCTTTACGTGAAAAACTGTCAGAAAAAGACAGAGAGATTGAATGTAAAAATACGACTATTCAAGACAAAGATATCCAGTTACAAGAAGTGATAGCGGCGTATGAAGCTCGTATAGAAAAACTACTAGCCGCGCAGCGGATAGCTTTTGGAAAAAAAAGCGAACGCTTTGTAGATATCAGTGATGACCAGGTCTCTTTATTTGAAACAGACAGTGAAGAGACGGCCATCGAGGCGTCTGATATGGAAGATATCACCTATCGACGACCTAAGTCGACCGGAAAGAAAAAACAAAACTTAGACGACCTCCCACACCAAGAACAGGTTATTCCCGTACCAGAAGCAGATCGGGTATGTGGGTGTGGAGATATGAAGGGCTTTGTGAAATATGAGTGTAAACATATGCTGCACTACGTGCCAGATGTTCTCGCAGTGCTCGTGCACAAACGAGAAGTGTTGGCCTGCAAAAAAGGCTGTCAGCAGTCGATAGTCACCGCCCCAGTGCTGCCTCATATTCTGCCAAAATCAAAAGTGACCGAATCGTTGCTCGCTTATATTAGTGTGTCTAAGGTATTAGACCGTCAACCGCTTTACCATATCGAGAAGAAGTTAGAACGCGAACATGGCTGGCGGATATCCCGTCAGATTATGAGCCGCTGGCTCATTTTGTTAGCAGATAAACTGCAGCCCTTGATTAACCTCATGAAAGATGAGGTCTTAAACTATGATATATCAGCGGTCGATGCGACGGTGTTGCAAGTGCTAAACGAACCTAATCGAAGCGCTGAAACAAAGAGCCAAGCGTATTGCATACGAGGAGGTCCGCCAGGAAAAGAGGTGACAGTGTATGAATATAATGGCTATCGACAACAAGAGTATGTGACGGGATTTTATGAAGGGTATAAAGGGACGATTAGCTCGGATGCGTCACCGGTATTTAATGGGATACGGAAACAAAATGGGGTACATCTCAGGTATTGTCATGCCCATGCGAGGCGGAAGTTCGAAACTATAGATACGGCTCGACGACGTGGCAAAAAGAAAACAAAGAAAGGCTTAGCCTTTCATGTTTTAAAGCATGTCTATCAGCCTTTATATGACATAGAGGCTGTTATAAAAAAGAAAACATTTACATCGGATGAAGCGACCGCTTATCGTCATGAGCATGCACGCCCTATTTTGGAGGCGCATAAGTGTTGGTTAGATAAACACTATGACTTAACGCCGGGTCAATCGCCTATTCGAAAAGCGATAGCGTATAGCTTAAATCATTGGGAGGGTTTGATGGTGTATCTAGATGATGCTCGTGTTCCGATAGACAACAACGCTACAGAACGTGACATTAAGCCTTTTGTTATCGCGAGGAAAAACTTTTTATTCTCAGCCACTCAAGCTGGAGCCGATGCGTTAGGTGTTCATTTTAGCTTGATTGTTACGGCCAAGCATCATGGCTTAGATCCGATGGCTTATTATACTGAGGTGCTAAAACGGATCCCGCTCTGTCGGTCTATTGAGGATTATGAGGCTTTGTTACCTTGGAATTTTAAGTCCTAACTTTTTATATAACTAGTCTGTAGTTTATTTACCGCTTACAGTTATACAAACAAATGATAGAGAATATTTACCTGGAGACAATGCACTCCTTCTTAGTATTGAAACTAGTATGGCAAATCAATTTATTCTGGATTTAAGAAAAGTCACAAAAACGGGTACAGATACCAAGTTAAAGAAGGGATGGGCCCCTTATGCTCCGCCAATTGGATATTTAAATGCAGAAGGAATAGATGAGGGTGAAAAAACAAAAATAATTATTTCTGATCCAGAACGTTATGATTCAGTAAACAAAATGTGGAGTTTAATGTTGACTGGAGCCTATAATCCATCTCAAATACTTGAAAAAGCCAACGAGGAATGGGGATTTCGAACTAAACCTTATAATGGGCAAGGCGGCAATAAACTAGCTCGAAGTACAATTTATAAAGTATTCACCAATTTATTTTATACTGGGATTATTCCATATGATGGACAGCAATATCCAGGAAAGCCTAGATCTAAGACCCATGTGTTTCCATTTACAGGCTTTATTCGCTGTGGTGACTGTGGATGCTTAATTACTGCTGAAACGAAGACAAAGAAGCTTAAAAGAACCGGAGATGTTAAATCCTATACCTACTATCACTGTACCAAGAAAAAGAAAGATTATAATTGTTCTCAACGCAAAAATATTCGACAAGAAGATTTGGAAAAACAAATTGTTGAAGAACTGGATTCAATATCTATTTTACCTGAGTTTCATGAATGGGCAATGAAAGCATTAAATGAACTTAATGAACAAGAATGCAAACAACAAAATCAAGCATACGATAATCTCTTCAAGGAATTGAGTCACCTTAAAAAATCGAAACAAAATTTATTGAAGTTAAGATTAAGAGACATCCTAACTGATGATGAGTTCGTGGAACAAAAAAATGATTTATCTCAAGAAATCATTAAAACTGAGCAAGAATTAAAGTCTCATGATAATAAAAATCAGAAATGTCATGACTTGGCTATACAAACATTTAATTTTGCTAAATATGCTAGAGAAGGGTTTATTAATGGGGACACTCAAACTAAAAAAGAAATATTAATGGCATTAGGTCAGAACCCGAAGATTTTAAACGTGAAAATCAGTTTTCAGCTTAACGAATGGCTACAACCTATCAAAAAAACCTATTCTGATCTAGAAATTGAATATAAAAGGTTAGAACCAGAAAAAACAGGGGTTATTGAAGCTAAAGACATTAAAAAAGAAGAAATTTGTAAAACTTGGCTCCCCGGGTCGGATTCGAACCAACGGCCTAGCGGTTAACAGCCGCTTGCTCTGCCACTGAGCTACCGAGGAAGACAGTCGTAAAGTATATTAACTGTACTCAAAATTTGCAAGTCCGAATCTAGACCTTCTGGTATACTTAAAAAATGGCTAAATTAAAACTAGATCTCCACGAGATATTTAACAAAGGTAAAGATATTGATAGATCCCTCAATGAGATTATTCAAGAAGCCATTGAGAAGAAGATAAAGCTGATTGAAATCATTCCTGGAAAGGGGAGCGGGCAACTTAAGAAAAAAGTGCTGAGATTCCTTAATCAAGGGCATATTAAGCAGCTTTATCATCGTATTGATAAGGATAGCAAAAACTTTGGAAGACTCTTCGTCCACTTTAAGTTTTAAGCCTGCACAATTGACAAGAGAAGATAAGTTGTAGACCATATGAGCATGTGGTTATTACAAAAACTTTTTAAGGCAAGTACAGCTATCCCAACATGGACTGAATCTGAGCAAACTGTAGATCGTAAAGAAAAGCTTATTCAGATAAAGACTCTTCTTGATTCTCACAACATTCCTCACTTTCTAACACAAGGTACCTGCTTAGGTGCGATTAGAGAAAAGGGATTTATTGACTACGACCATGATATAGATATCGCTTTTTATGAGTGGGATGCGAAGGCTTTATTAAGTATCGTCCCTGAGCTTGAAGAACATGGCTTTTACATAGAAGAAGTGACGCCACCTAACTTGCGCTTGAAACTTAAACACTGCAAAGCCACGATGGACCTTTGGATTTTACATAAGCCCACTATATTTTATAGGCTCATGGGCTACTCTTGGTGGGTAAACAACGGTTTATTTAAAACAAACTACTTCGACCCTAAGATTATGGAAACGACACATATATTTGATACGGATTTTCGAATACCCGCATATACTGAAACATATCTTGTTGAACATTATGGTACTACCTGGAAAACGCCACATAAGGGACATAACGCTATTTATAGAAGTAAACTTTCTCAGATTATTAATACGCTCGTGCTAGATTCTCCGATGCCGGCTAAGTTTTCTGGCGTAGATCATATGTGTACATGGAAACCATGGGCGTCTACCGTTTTAAAATGTATTGCACCTAAAGCTGCTATTACACATAGATATAAACACCCAAGCTAAAATGAACACGAAGCAAGGGGGTGTTGCGCATACCTACATATCTAGAGACTGTGGATATGTTTCCCAAACAAGATTTGATACAGCCTGTTCGTCTGAGAGTAATGAAACAAAACAAAAAGCATATATAAACGCTATAAAAAAACTGCTTATTATAAAAAACTTAAAACACGATAAACTGGCTGTTTCTAAACTATGTTTAAGCGACACCTTGCAGCTTGAGATTGTGGAGGGAGGTAAACGAATATGCTTAGATTTAAAGGCACTTGATCGATGTGAAACAAGTGATGGCGGGGGTAGCTACAACAACGCTATTAATGAGGCTAAACTTCTTCAAGTAGGAATAAAAAAAGGGACAGTTAATAAAGATCTCTGTGGAAAAGTGCAGCTTCCTATTATATGTACCTTAAAAAACAAAGCAAAGATTGAAGCTAAACATAAAGATCTGTCTTGCTTAACACTTTCAATAAGTGAGGGGAACCCTCGTAAAGCCTTTATTTTGAGTAATGCATACTGTGAAACGCCCGACTATAGATACATCAATATTCACAACAGAGACGCTCGTACTGATATCTCGTGGAGCTTCCATGCAAATAGTGACGATCTTGTTGTTGTAAACAATATGCCTCTGGGTACGGATATGAGCTTTGTAGATAAGAGATGCAGTTTTCGTATTGGGTCCAACCAAATATTAGATTATGTACTAAATAAAAATATGTCCATAAAAAAAGCACTCAAAAAAGCTCGTCGCGTGTATCTCAATTTAGAGGAAGTGACGGTCATGTTAAAAGACAGTCATTCTCACGAAATCTTAGAAAAAAAGATACTCCTTAAAACCTTTGCTGATACTTACAACATTCAAGAACTAGTCGTTACAGATGGCGAGCATGGTTGCATGACGATGCTGAACGGGGCCTTTCAACAGGTCTCCATTCCTAAGCAGTCCAAATGGAGAGCTAAAGCCTTACTAGGCGACTATTTTTATGAAAGTGGGGATCCTACCGGTTGTGGAGATTGCTTAGCTCCCTGTATGGACTATTATGAAAGTCTATACCCTAAAGACTCTCTCGAAAAGGCTCTTCGTTTTGGTGTTTTTATGGCTAGCTCTATCTTATTTTTCACTAAAGCTTCCAACTTTTTAAACCTTGATGATACAATCTTCGAAACTGTATATGATACTGCAATAGACTACGCACAATCATAAAAAAATTCCGGAGTTTTTTAACATGGCAAAAACACTTATAATTGGAGCAGGTGGTGCGGGTAGCGTTTGTATTAAAAAATGCGCGTCGCTTCCTGATGTTTTTGGCTCAATACATGTTGCGAGTCGGACATTAGAAAAATGTCGAGCTATTCAAGCTGACTGCGTCAATCCTATTGGGATTTCCCAGATTGATGCGGATGATAGTGACGCTGTATATGCGCTTATACAAGAGCTTGATGCCAAAATCGTGATAAACCTAGCCCTCCCATATCAAGATCTCAGCATTATGGACGCGTGTATCCGTGCTCGTGTCCCATATTTAGATACAGCTAACTATGAGCCTAAAGATGAAGCTAAGTTTTGTTATAAGTGGCAATGGGACTATCAAGAACGATTCAAAGAAGCAGGTATTTTAGCCTTACTAGGTTCTGGTTTTGACCCTGGGGTGACGAATGTGTTTACGGCGTATGCTCAGAAACATTATTTTGATGAGATTCATACCATTGATATTGTGGACTGTAATGACGGCGATCATGGACATCCTTTCGCAACAAATTTCAACCCTGAGATAAATATTAGAGAAATTACACAACGTGGAAAATATTGGGAAGAGGGAGAGTGGAAAGAGATTGACGCATTATCTGTGTCTAAAAACATAGACTTTCCTGAAGTAGGGGAGAGAAAAGGATATTTGCTCTACCATGAAGAACTAGAATCTCTCGTAAAAAACATACCTCACCTTAAACGTATCCGATTTTGGATGACTTTTTCAGACAGCTATATCACGCATCTAAACGTGCTTCAAAATGTGGGGATGACCCGCATTGATCCTGTTCTATTTAACGGCCAAGAGATTGTCCCTCTCCAATTTTTAAAAGCACTCTTACCAGAACCGTCTAGTCTTTCGGATAACTATACAGGAAAGACCTGTATCGGCTGTATTTTTGAAGGCATTAAAGACGGTGAAAAGAAAAAAATCATGATCTATAACGTCTGTCATCACCAAGCATGTCATGAAGAAGTAGGGGCCCAGGCTGTTTCGTACACCACAGGCGTACCTGCCATGATTGGTGCGAAGATGATATTAGAAAACACATGGACAGGGACAGGCGTCTTTAATATTGAAGAGTTTGACCCTGACCCATTTATGTCTGATTTAAATGAGCATGGCTTAGCCTGGAAAGTGTTGGAATTATGAAAACCCCTGTTTATATTATTAGCGAAAAAAAAATCAAGGAAAACCTTGAAATTTTCAAAACATTAAAAGAAACCTGTGGATGCAAGGTGATTTTAGCTTTAAAAGCCTTTTCTGCTTACGCAACATTCCCTTTAATTCGACAATATCTAGACGGAACAACGGCGAGTTCCTTGCACGAAGCAAGGTTAGGGAAAGAAGAATTTAAGAAAGAAGTACATGTTTATTCACCCGCCTATAAAGAAAGTGAATTTGGGGATATTTTGGCTCAAGCAGACCACATCATATTTAATTCCCATGCTCAATTGAAAAAGTATCGTGAGAGAGTAAGAAAAGAAAAACCAGAGGCCCAGATTGGGATCCGCCTTAACCCTGAGCATAGTGAGGTAGATGTAGACCTTTATAACCCATGTTCCCCATACTCACGATTTGGCATTACGAAAAAGGAATTAATAGACGCTGAATTGGGAGATATCGACGGGGTTTTAATCCATAATTTATGTGGAAGAGGGGCAGACGCTTTAGAGCGGACTGTTGAAAGTGTAGAATCTAAATTCGGGCATCTCTTACATAAAATAAAGTGGTTAGACCTTGGTGGCGGACACTTAATTACAAGCCCTTCTTATGACCTAAAAAAATTAAGCACACTTATTTCAAGAATTCAGGACACCTATAAACTACGGGTCATTCTCGAACCTGGGGAAGCGGTTGTCCTATCCGCTGGAAAATTGGTCGTTGAGGTTTTGGATATAGTTAGAAACGAAAAGGACATTGTTATTATAGATAGCTCCGCTACAGCGCACATGCCAGACGTACTTGAAATGCCGTATAGGCCAGCTATATTGGGCGCGGGGGCCGTTGGTGAATGTGACTATGAGTATCGCATTGGAAGCATGACGTGCTTGTCTGGCGATATCGTTGGAGATTATTCATTCTCTCAACCTCTTAAAATTGGAGATCGTTTGGAATTTTTGGATATGGCGCAATATAGCATGGTAAAAAATACGACCTTTAACGGACTGAATCTTCCGAGTATTGCGATTGAACGTCTTAATGGGGATGTTGAGATTGTGAAAGAATTTGGGTATGAGGACTTTAAGCGTAGGGTATAGGTTTTATCTGGCCTTTTTTAAGTACACTTTAAGCCCGGAAAAATACAGTATTATGCTCCCAAAATATACGCTAAGATATTTTTCTACACATAGTTAGTTAGAAAAAAGGAAAGAAATACACATGAAAAAAAGTTGGTTATTAACAGCATCTTTAATCCCAGTTGCCGCAAGACTAGGGGACGCTCCCACGAAAAAACTTCAGCCATTAAACACACATAAAGAAAAAGAGACACCAAGTAATAATATGCATGAATACTTAGACTATCTGTCGAAATCACGTTCATTTTCAAACAATTTAATTGAAGTAAGTAATTCCACTAAAAATAAGAGAAGGACGCTTTTAGATGATACGGGTAAGACGCCTTCGGCGTCTCCAACTCTTTCGCTAACAAATTTTTCAAAAGATAAAGAAAATGACGACGATGAGTCTAAAGGTAGCGCTGAGGAGACTGGAGCAAGCCTTCTTGGAATAGTAGGTATGGGTATCGGAGTGTATTGTATTTATGAATCTTATAAGAATGGTGAGTGTAAATCCGACGAGAGTAAATACGACGAGCGTCAAAATCATATCAGACATGGACGAGATCCTGAGGGTTTTGGTTTATAAAGATTATGTTTATTTTCGATGTGTCTGCAGGGGCTAAGTATTAGTCTAACTTCAACTCTTTCATTAAAACATCCACAGCTTCATAACCAGGGTTCACTCGTTTAGCTTCTCCTAAAGCGGCTTTAGTTTTTTCATGATTACCTAGTTTGTAATAAGCCAAGGCAAGATTGTACCAATGAAACTCATCTTCTTCTTGAACCTGCATAGAGTGAAGATATAAGTCTCTACTTTTTTCATAATGTGCCAAGTCGTGCCACACTCTCGCAAGATCAAAATAATAATAGTCATCTGAAAAATCGTAGATTAAACGCTCGGAGCTTTGTAGTCCTTTTTTAAGTAATAGAATTTGAGACGGCGTAAGTGTATGTATCAACTCTAATAATGGCTCTGTGCAATGGCTCACAATTTTGGGATCCCACATACAAAACTGTAGATAGGCGAGGATGTCTTTTGTTGAGAGTTGCTTAACGATGGGGTCTATTAAGTTTTTTAGGCCTAAAAACTGGTCGGAAGGTAGGGTGTTTACGCATTGAACAAGGGCTTGTTTAGTTAAAGGAAAGTTAAAAAGGGTGCTGCCGGTGGCGATTAAACAGGTTTTCAGCCCGTATACGGGATCTCCCATAACCCCTTCTCCTTCTTTATGTCCAAAATAACGACATAGAGCATCATAGTTCACCATTAAGGAAATACTCCCATGAGTGACAAACTGGGGTGTTGTTATGCCGATACAACTCTCCATCTCGACATGGCCTTTGTCATGAGAGATAACGATCGCACCTTTTTGAGACAGTCCATGTACATGATTAAGGCAAGAGACAGCGCCTGTGGGGAGCAAAAAGGTTGAGCTGTCATGGTCTGTGAGATAGTCAGTTAAAATACGATTTAGCCCTGTATCTTTATAGTAATGGGTGTCGATATTTTTTTTACTAAAGGATAGAGCTAGGTCTTCAGGATTGTTTTCATAATCATCACTTTTTGAATAGGTAGCAGCTAAAGAGAGCTCGAGCTGGCCATGATTAGTATGAAAAGCATCGTGGACGAGGCTATCGAACACGTAGTTTGCTATGACTAACAAGGGGTTTTTAAGGTTTTTTAAAAGGGTTCCCGATTTTCTAAGACGGATATCCTGCTGTTTTTCTGCGTCATATAGGGCAAAGTCTAAGCTGCCATTTTTTATGAAGGGTTGAAACTGATGGTGAGAGTCCCAATAAGACACAATGTTTTCTGAAAAGTCGCTACCAATATAAATAAAGGAAAGGTCTTTTAGGGGGCTCGTCTCGAGCATGGGTAACAGGGTATTTAAAAACATATACATAAATTTACCGGCACCCGCACCTAATTCTAGGCAATAGAGCGGCTCATCGTGGGTGATATCCCCTCTATAAAAAGCTTCAATGAGGTATGTAAATGTGAGGGTCGCTACTTGATTTACGAATAGAGCGTGGCTTGTTACATAATAGGGGACGTTTTTTTTCCAAGAGTCTATGCCATTTTTTCTAAAATAGTTTTTATGGATATCAAAGAGTATCGAGTCTGATAGAGGAACTGCTTCTTGAATGTTTGTTTTAGTGCTCATTATTCGCCTTCTTTTTGTTTGTATAAAGTGACCTGTCGTAGATATCGGCCTCTTTGAATTTTTAGAGAAACAGAGGTTTCGTCTTCAATAATGGCCTGGTACTCACTAACAAGAGTAACATCATGGTCATTTATTTTAATAATCACGTCTCCTGGAGTCACAAAACGCATATGGGCAGGGCTTTGCCTTACAACATCTGAGACGAGTAATCCTGCTTGGGCATGGAGGCCGTAGCGAGTGATGATTGCGTCGTTAACTTCAATCAAACTTAGTCCAAAGGGATCGTTACCATTTAGGCTTGAGGTAGGCATTTTCTTTTTTTCTAAGATAAGGTCTATAGTATGTTTTGTTTGATCTCGGATAAAGCTAAGGTTTACGGTTTCGCCTAAGGCTCTTTCTCCAATTTTGGAGCGGAGAGATTTGAAGTTGTGGACGGGTTTGTGGTCAAAGGCAACAATAACATCGCCTGCTTGTAGCCCGGCCAAAGCAGAAGGACTACCTGGAAGTGTCGCTTTGACGTAAGCCCCACGCTTAGACCTTAAACCCAAAGCCTTTTTTAATGATGGAGTTAAGGGGTCCACCACAATCCCTAAACTTCCTCGAACTACACGCCCATTGAGTTTTAAATCTTTCATGATACGACGTGCCATATTAGATGGAATCGCAAACCCGACCCCCATATAGCCACCACCACTCTGGGTATAAATTGCTGCGTTAATGCCCATTAAACGACCGTCAATATCTAATAGTGCGCCACCAGAATTTCCTGGGTTAATAGCAGCATCTGTTTGTAAAAAATCTGAGTAATTATCTCCTTCAATAGTCGATCGACCGACTGCTGAAATGACACCCACAGTCACAGTCCCAGATAATCCAAAAGGGTTTCCCACAGCAATAGACCAATCACCTACTAAGACTTTATCGGAATTCGCCCATTTTATAACAGGTAGGTTTTTCCCTGATATTTTTAAAAGCGCGAGATCTGTTTTTTTGTCAGATCCTACGATCTTGGCGTCAAATTCACGTCCATCTGACAGCATAATTGTAAGACCACGAGTGCCTTCTACTACATGATAGTTGGTCAAAATAAAGCCGTCAGAAGAGACCAATACGCCTGAACCTAATCCTTCTTGTTGGGAAGAGCCTTGGGGTAGAGAGGAAAAATAGTCACTAAAATAAGGTGAAGAGCCTGAAGCAGTAGAGGTGCTATATTTTTTTGTGCTTATACTTACAACAGCAGCCATACCGGTTTTGGCGACGGTGTTGAAGGCTCTGCTTGTGGCTTTTAAGTTTTCTAGTGTCGTTTCTGACGCCGTGAGGGGTGTGGGAATGACTATAAATAAAGATATAAATATAGACAATAGTATGAGGTTTATGTGTTTAATCATGTGTGCAGACTCTTTTTAAAGGTAGTATAATATTTACAGACGTTCTTTTTGGCTTCTAAGATACGACACTACTGTACCATTAAAAACATCTAACTGTTCTTTCAGTCTAAAGCTTCGGTTTTTATGTCCCGGCACCTTTTTTATGTTTTTGGCACAGCCAGTATGAGGTTAAACTATACGGGGTGTGAAAATAAACTGCAGTTTTATTCTATTTATTTCGATAAGTATGTATATAACAAAATCTAATACGTTCAGGAGATGATTATGCATAAACTTATTGCTATCCGAAGTACAGACAATTTACTTAAGCTAATCTCTACGCCCTCCTTGCTGCCCTTCTTTACAGCGAAGGACTTAGATGTGTTTAGCTGTGTGAATAAAGAGGTGTCTACAGAGCTTGAATCACGTAGGATTAGCTTTAGAGAGAAGTTTACTAAATTCGCCAGAGAGATACAGGTTTCTAGTAAAGAAAACTATCTAGAACACCTGAAAGCATTCGATGTTTTTGTTAGACTAGATGGCGCCGATAAAATGACGAAAGCGGTAGAGCCCCCGCCCATAATAAAAAACTTTTCATTTCTTATTGAAGAAATGGTTAAGACCTCAGATTATAGTGAAATAGTGATATCAATAAGCTATCTTGCCAGAAATCCTGCGAATAGGGAAAGTCTCGTTACTGCCGGTGTTTATGCATCATTGAGCGCGCTAATCGGTGATGCTACGGCGACGTCTGATACGAAGAACTATGCTGCGAAAGCGCTTTGTAATCTCTCTATTAATGCTGCGAATAAGGAAAAGCTCGTTATTGCCGGTGTTCATGAGTCATTGAGCGCCCTACTCACTGATGCGACGGCGACGCCTGAGCTGAAGTACGTTGCTTCGAGAGCGCTTTTGAGTCTCTCCATTAATGCTGCGAATGACGAAAGGCTCCTTATTGCCGGTGTTCATGAGTCATTGAGCGCACTACTCGCTGATGCGACGGCGATGCCTGATATGGCGTACAATGCTTCGGGAGCGCTTTTTAATATCTCCCTTAATGCTGCGAATCATGAAAGGCTCGTTACTGACGGTGTTCATGAGTCATTGAGCGCGCTACTCGCTGATGC
>CALLLO010000133.1 GCA_938082985.1 uncultured Candidatus Marinamargulisbacteria bacterium
GATGCTGCTGAAGGGCCTATGCCTCAATCATACTTTGTTTTAAAGAAAGCCGTGGCTCTTAACCTTCCAGTTATCGTTGTTGTTAACAAGATCGATAAAGACGCAGCTCGCTGTGACTGGGTTGTTGATCAAGTATTTGACCTTTTAGTAAAGCTTGAAGCTCCGGATGAAATTATGGATTTCCCTGTTATTTATGCGTCTGCAAAACTAGGCTTTGCTCAATTTGAATTAGATAAAAAAAATGATGACATGACGCCTCTTTTAGAGACAATCGTAAATAAAACGCCTGCGCCTACTGGCGACCCAGCAGCTTCAATACAATTATTAGTAAGTTCCATTAGTCACTCAGCTTTTATGGGAACAATGGCTATCGGAAAAGTTATTAACGGGAGTATTAACGTTAACGACCAAGTTGCTTTAGCTAGAAATAAAGAAGTGATTGGAACATCTAGAGTTACTAAAATTCATAGATTTAAAGCAGATAAAGAAGTAGAAATAACAGAAGCTATTTGTGGTGACATTATTGCCATTTCTGGTGTGACGGACGTAAAAGTTGGCGATACTGTTACAGATCCAGCGAATCCTATGCCACTAGATGCTCCTCCGATTGACCCACCTACAATTTCTATGACATTCCTTCCTAACGATTCTCCTTTTTCAGGAACTGAAGGTGATTTTGTTACGTCTAACCATGTAAGAGATAGATTAGAGCGCGAGATCCTGACGGATGTGGCTCTAAAAGTAGAATTAAACACTGAAGGTATTGGCTTTAAAGTATCAGGTCGTGGCGAGCTTCATTTATCTATTTTAATAGAGAAGATGAGACGAGAAGGGTATGAGTTTCAAGTATCCAGACCTCAAGTATTAATTAAGATGGATGGAAACAAAAAGCTTGAGCCATATGAACAACTAACGGTAGATGTTCCAGACGAGTTTTCTGGAAAAGTTATTGAGACTATGGGAGCTAGAAAAGGTGCCCTTGAAGAAATGACAAACGAAGGTGATATGGTTCGTCTCAAATACAAAGTGCCTACGCGTGGATTACTAGGATATCAATCTGAATTTATGACACAGACCAAAGGTCAAGGGGTTATGAACTATGTATTTGATAGCTATGGTGAGTATGTTGGAACTATTAAAACAAGAAAGAATGGCGTATTAGTTGTGAAAGAAAACTGTACAACGATTGCTTTTTCATTGGCTACTCTTCAAGATCGTGGGGTTTTGTTTATGGGGCCTGGAGAAAAGGTGTACGGAGGCCAAATTTTAGGTGAAAATAGTCGTGATGACGATATGGTTGTTAATCCTGGAAAAGGGAAGAAGCTCACAAATATGCGTGCTTCTGGTACAGATGACAATGTAGTTCTCGTTCCTCATAAGCAGCTTAGCTTAGAGCAATGCATCGCGTTTATCACAGATAGTGAATTAGTTGAGGTAACCCCTAAATCAATTCGAATCAGAAAGCGTTTTTTATCTGAAGGTGAAAGAAAAAGAGCTAAACAACTTTAGGTTAATAAGTAAGTACAACTACCAGATTGTTGAGTAGGCTCATTAGCTATTACTCAACAGTCTCCCAATATTAACGTCCCAAATCTACTTAACTAAAGGGAATGAATAAAACTCTGAGATCTCTTTTCAAATGCTGAGGGAGAAACTAAATGTGTCTGTGCTAGTTCAAACTATGCAACATTTTTTTGTAGAAAGCCGTAGCAGGATGTGCTTCAATACAGCTACCGGCTACCGGTTTCTAACCCAAGCGTTTTCATTCCAAGTGTTTATCGTCCTAGTCGCCTTATTCGAACTTCTTGTCTGTTGTTGATTTGTTATATTCATCTCTCTTACCGCTAACTGTGCATTTATAAACACGTGCTCGGCTGCTACCTGAAGCTCTTCCGGGGCATTTTTTTTAATAAGAGACTTATGATTTTTATCGGCTTTATTAATGTAGTTCTGTGTATCGCTGGCTAATTCCTCCTGTTTCTCTGTCATGAATTGTACCTTTATGCTTGCATCCTCCATCATTTTATCAATCGATTCAATTAAAGTTTTACAGCCTGGACTAGTACCAGCCTGGACCAATAAAGGTATCAAGGTCTCTATCTGAGCCTTTACCATTATCATATACTGATCGATCTCTTTGATTTTACTTGCTATCTCTAGTCTCGTCTGACTAATCTTAGTAATAATCGCTGTCTGCTTCACAATTTCCACCTTAGCTTTCATCTCCGTCTCAGCCTTCAACTTAGAGACTGCCGCCTTCTTAGCCTTAGTTTCTTCTTTCGCAGCCTTAGCTTTCTCTTTCGCCATGGCAGTCTCCAACTTAGCCTCCTTAGCTTTCATCTCCGTCTCAGCCTTCAACTTAGAGACTGCCGCCTTCGTATCCTTATCTCCTTCTTTTGTTTTCGCCATCACCTGTGTAATTTCTAGTGAACTAAAGGCGCTGACATTCCGAACGCCGGATTTGATGGGGATCTATCTAAAGACATTGACCGCTCTAACCTTTGATTACCAACTTTTTCCGCATCACCTGTGGGCTTAGGAGTCTGTTTGCGGTTAAATGGATTTTTAGGTCTTATGTTCATAATAATTAGTCCTTTTGTGTTTTAAGATCGAATTTAGTTAGGCTGTCATAGTATCTACTACTTTTTTTATATTCCCATTATTTTTTATATTGAAACATATTTGTGAATATTTACTTTATTTATAGCTATTTTTAGGTTAAAAACATCAAAAAAAGAACGCCATTAACCTGACAGGCAGAGCTTGTCTGTACATGATTTGAACAGTGAAAACGAGAGGTTTTTATGGAAATAATGGGTCGGTGAATAGGCAGCCGTCAGGCTGCTTTTTACTTCCTTATGATAGTTTTCGGAGTTCATACGTTGATTATGTACCTGGCAACCACGTCTCCATTGGACCTTCATGGGTTAAATGTATGTGTTTTTTTAGAAATGAAAATAGAGATAGATGACGGGAATGCGGGGAAAGGCAGTCCCCTGTGTATTTGTTTTACCTATTTTTTCTGTTATTTATTGTCGACAAAGGAACACCGAGAGATAAGCCACTTATACCCAGTTGCGTGTTTTTTGTAGAGTTTGAATCAAGTCTGCTTCTGGAGATCCTGGCTCTGGATGATAATCGTAGCGCCATTCTACATGTGCCGGCAGTGACATCAATATGCTCTCCGTTCGACCACCTGTTTTTAATCCGAAAGTCGTTCCTCTGTCATAGATAAGGTTAAATTCAGCGTATCGCCCATGTCGAATATTCTGCCACGTCCGTTCTGTTTCTCCATAAGGGGTGTTTTTTCGTTTTTGGATAAGAGGGATATAGGCGTCTATAACCCCTTGGCCTAAAGCTTCTGCTAGGTCAAAGTAATGAGACTTATCTTTGCTCCGTTGATAATCATAAAAGATACCGCCAATTCCACGGGTTTCTTTTCTATGTGGGAGATAAAAATAGCGGTCACACCAGGACTTAAATTCTGGATAATAGGCAGTGTCGAAGCTGTCACAGATATCTTTATGTACTTTGTGATAATGACTGGCATCTTCTTCAAAGAAATAGATAGGAGTCAGATCTGCTCCACCTCCAAACCACCATAAGTTACCACTAGGCAACGCTAATTCAAAATAACGGTAGTTGGCATGTGTCGTAGGCGCGTAGGGGTTTTTAGGGTGAACAACGAGGCTTATTCCTGTTGCGAAAAAATGTGCGTCGTTTAGTTCGGGTAAAGATATGTTTTGCTTGTCTAGCATGTGTTTGAACATATGAATTCCGTCACCTTTTAGGTGGCCCTCTACTGCCGAGGTATTTACGCCAGCTTTCTCGAAGGTAGATCCCTTTTCCAGAACACGTGTTCGGCCACCGCCACCACCGTCTCTCGTCCAAAGGTCTTCTCTAAATGTGATTGTTTCTTCTGCTTCTAGTGCTGAGCAAATTCTGTTCTGAAGATTTCTAACCTTGTCCGTCATTAGGGACGCCATTTCGCTAAACATAGTGTTCACAATCCTTTATTTTGAAATCCCCTAGCCCACAGTATACAGAGATTTTATGGCCTGGTGTATAATAGACCCATGATGAATTCACAAACCCCCGTTTTAATGGTTGAGAGTATTTCTCAAAGCATTGCTTTTTACACTCAAATTTTGAACTTCACAGTTATGTTCGTCGTGCCTCCAGATCATCCAGAACCGGTGTTTACAATTTTAAGGTGTGGCAACATTGACCTTATGTTTCAACAACGAGAGAGCTTCGAAGAAGAGATTCCTTTTCTTAAAGGAAAAGGCATTGGAGGTACGTTTAGTATCTATATTAAAGTAGACGACATTCAGACTTTGTACGATACACTGAAAGGCTCAGTTACTATTGTTACAGATATTCATGAGACTTTTTATCATTCAACAGAATTTTCCATTATAGATAATTCAGGTTATATCCTATCTTTTGCCGAACATAGAGAAGATCCCGTACCTAGTTAATCGTCTAATAAGCCTAGTAGG
Organism: uncultured Candidatus Marinamargulisbacteria bacterium; assembly: GCA_938082985.1. Lineage (GTDB taxonomy): Bacteria > Margulisbacteria > Marinamargulisbacteria > CALLLO01 > CALLLO01. The sequence goes on from CALLLO010000133.1 coordinate 4,503, forward strand.
CTGTTTTCTATAGTACGAAGTTGTGCGTCGTTTACTTTGAAAAACATGCGAGGCACCGTTTTGGATAGGCTAAGACCTAATTGTTTAAAGACGTAGTCAAAATCGTGAGCAGACTGTCCATTAAAATGAGTAGGATTAATCTGAAAGGGGATATCTATAAGGAGTGTGCCTTTTTGTTTTAAATAAGTGAGAAGTTGTTTAACTATGATTTTTTGAAAGCCGCTGATTCCGTCAGGCATTCGTGTTTTAAAATTTCGAACACTTATTTGAAGCTGAGTTGTGTAGAGAGTTCCGTCTTTTTCCCATGGACTTAAAGTTTTGATTCCTAAATCCCCTTTTGAAAAAAGGACTAAGGCATTATCAAAAAGGGTATTTATTTTATCAATTGGAATGAAGCTTAGATTGAAACCTTGGGGGGTAATAGCCACATCGCTTTCCCATATAGACCCCTCTATCGTGCTGTTAAAAAATAGGTCGTTGACGAGGTGATTAGGTCTAATAGGGGACATGAGGATACGATCAAAGTTAAACGGAATGGCTATATTTTGAGAAATAATTCGACCTTCTAGTATCTGTATGTCTAAGGTTTTAGTTTTTATATTAAAGTGCAGGTTTTTCGCTTGGATATCCAAAAAATTGGGGATGTCTCGATGTACTTGAATCAGTTGAAGTGACAGAGACCGTGAGAGAGGGTGTATATCTAATTGTTCACTGTGTATCTGTATGCCAAAATTTCGACTGATATAATATCGTGATAGGGTCAAAAGAAGCGGCTCAGTAATAATTATTGTTATCGCAAAAAGTGCCAGTATAAATAGACTTATTTTTATTTTAGTGTTTCTCGTCATCAAAACTCTCTTCTTACATCCACTTCAGGATCCAAGTGACTGTTTTTGAATTCCATATTCATCCAGTGTTCTGCAAAATAAGGCACCATCATAACGCCTTTAGAGCTAAATCCATTGAAAATTCCTATATGCGAATATTCTGGATGATAACCGAGAAGAGGTCTTAAGTTTTTAACCATACATCGTACGCCTGCTTCATGAGCAAGGATTTCAGGGTCGCACACAAAATGTTTACTCAGATGTTCCAAAAGGATATGTTTACCTTCCTCACTCGTTTTTGTATTAATATCATCCCACTCATAGGTGGCTCCAAATTTAAGTTGTCCCGAATGTGTAGGGACCATCCATCGCCCAAATTTATAAGCGTATGTCTCGTCGAGGCCCCAGTTTTTTAGAGTAAGGGTTTCGCCCTTCGCCATACGATACGAAATATCTCCAAACCAAGGCGTTTTAGAGACATGATACCCATTACAAAAAATAACTTTTTTGGCGATAAAATCTTTGTATCTCACCTGATTTTGGCTGACGTCCAACTCGTGATAATCCATTTCATAAATATGAATATGTTGCTTTAAATAATTAGACATCGCAGAGAGGAATGCTTTTGTATCCAAAAAGCAGGAGTCTAGAATATGAACACCTCCAAACGGAGCATGAACAGTAGGGTCGTCATCGACCCCGATAGGATCGCCGTAATAAGATGAGAAGTCATCTAAATCTTTCTTTTTATTAAAAACATCAGCTTCTGTTTGTGTCGTGAATAATCGTTTAGAGGGCATCTCATAAAAAAAAGTACAGCCGAGTTTTTTTTCACATTTTTGATAAAAGGAGCGAGCGTGAGGGATGAGTGTTTTAGCTCTCCAAGATAGGGTGAGTCGTTTTCCAGAAATATAGTCCACATGTCCTGCTGCAACCTTTGTTGCTGAACGGGTATGATCATTGTCGAGTATCGCAAAAGACGAGCCTTTTTCTTTCAAGTTGTAGGCCAAAATAGACCCTGCCAAACCCTGTCCAACAATGAGGTAATCTAACATGGGAGACAGTGTATCATAGCGGCTGACCTCTGTGTTAAACTATAGCTCTATGAGAGCCAAAGCCCTATCGTTTATATATCGTATGTCTCGTTCTTTTTTAATCAAAAAGATGAAAAAAAAATCGGTCTTGGAAAACAGAGTTTTTGATTTTGAAGATGTTATTGTCGAGGGGGAAGCTCGTTTAGAAAGGCTTTTGAGATCCCCTTTAGAAAGGTTGTTAAACTTTCCGATTCCACATCACCTTAATACACTGTTATATGATCTTTCTTTTCCTAGTCCTTTAACCTTTGCTGCCTTTCAGGGGGATACTAATCAGCTGGATATGTGGCTTAAAATGGGTATCGGTGGTGGTTGTTTTAAAACCATCTTGAAAGATAGTCGAGAAGGCAATGTTCGGCCGCGAATAACTCAACTAGACATAGCGGGGGAAGAACATTTAATAAATGCCTATGGTTTACCGGGAAAAGGGATAGCAGCCTTTAGAGATATGGTTTTAGATAGTGATTTTTGGAGCTATGGGCGCCCTTTAGGCATAAGTCTTGGAGGCGAGTCTCCAGATGAGTATTTGGCTGTATTTAAAGCTCTTGAGCCGGCCTTGTCAGTTAATACGAGTAGGAAATATTATTATGAAGTAAATATTAGTTGTCCGAATACAGATGAAGGTCAGGATATTCTTAATCATCCTGAGTTATTGAAAACCCTTCTTCAAAATATAAGAAAAGAAACGACTAAAGTTATTGTTGTTAAGCTTTCTCCAGATCAGTCGGATGAGGAGTTGAAAATATTTGCAGATATTATTAAATGCGTTGAAAAGACAGCTATTAACTGTGGAAATACACGCTTCAAAAAGAATGAAACATTAAGCAGAGGAGGCGGTGGTCTCAGTGGCCCCTGCTTATTTGAAAGAACCCTAGAGATGTTAGATCTACTCTCAATCTATGACATTCCACTCGTAGCTACAGGGGGAGTATCTTCAGTTGATGACGTTAGACGTTGCCTATCTAAAGGTGCTCGCCTTGTAGGAATGGCAACAGCCTTAGTGAAAGATCCTTTTATTATTCCACTGGTTAATAAAGCGCTTTAAAGGATAGCAGAAATAAACCGCACCCCAGCCCTCTCCAAAAGGAGAGGGCTGGGGTGCGGTTTATTAACTTAAATAAAAGTCCTGAATTGAACAGACGCTTAAGTCGGTTCCTCTCTTAGCTTCAATAGCTCGTACTGTTTCTACCATCGCAGGGACCGTAGAGACATAAGATATCTGTTGTGCCAAAAGCTGAGTTCTAATTTCTATTTCATCTTCGATGACTGTTTTTCTAGACGCTGTTATAAAGGCTAAACCAACATCATTACACTTTAAGTAGGGAAGAACTGTATCTCCACCTTTTGATATCTTATTAACACGAATACAGTCAACACCTTTACTGATTAAATAAGCCGATGTACCTTCAGTTCCTATGATCTCAAAGCCAATTTTTTTCAGGCGTTGAGCCAAGGACACAACAAGTGTTTTATCATCATCGTCTACGCTTATGAAGACTTTTCCTGTTTCCGGTAAGAGTTGTCCCGCAGATACTTGTGCTTTATAAAACGCTAAGCGGAAATCTTTATCGATCCCCATAGATTCACCCGTAGATTTCATTTCTGGGCTTAGTAATGTGTCCGCATTCGGAAATCTGTTGAATGGAAGCACCGCTTCTTTAACAGAGAAATATTTTGGAATAACTTCTTTAATCCCTAATTCTTTAATAGTCTTACCCATCGCAATTTGAGTCGCTACTTTGGCCCAAGCGACCCCTGTAGCTTTACTTACAAAAGGAACCGTTCTAGATCCACGAGGGTTAACTTCAATTAAAAATAAAACTTCATCTTTTATGGCAAACTGGATATTAAGTAAACCTATAACTTTCAAAGCTTTAGCCAGCTGAGCTGTAGCTTCTCGTATTTCCGATAAAATACCTGGAGATAGAGAGAATGTTGGTAGGGAACATGCTGAATCACCAGAGTGAACCCCTGCTTCTTCAATATGTTGCATGATTCCGGCAATAATACAGTCAGTACCATCAGATACAGCATCCACGTCAATTTCTTTAGCACGTTCTAAATAACGGTCAATCAAAATAGGTTGGTCTGTCGAAATGTCTCTGGCTTTAGAGATGTAGGTACGTAAGGTTTCTTCTTTATGAACAATTTGCATAGACGCACCACCTAAAACATAGGATGGGCGAACAACAGCTGGATATCCAATTTCATTTGCGATATTAACAGCGTCGTCGGCGGAAAAAGCGATACCATTGTCAGGCTGTCTTAGAGAAAGTGTATTTAATATTTCTTGGAATCTTTCTCTATCTTCAGCATCATCAATACTTTGTGGCGATGTTCCTACTATATTAACGCCAGCCGCTTCTAATCTTTTGGCAAGATTAAGAGGCGTTTGTCCTCCAAATTGGATGATGACACCTTCAGGTTTTTCAGTTTCATAAATATTCATGACATCTTCAAACGTCAGCGGTTCAAAATATAATTTATCTGAAATATCAAAATCTGTAGAGACAGTTTCTGGATTGGAGTTCACCATAATACTTTCGTAGCCCATGTCTCTGAGTGTCATAGATGCGTGGACACAACAGTAGTCAAACTCTATCCCTTGTCCAATACGGTTAGGTCCACCACCTAGAATGATGACAGATTTTTTACCGCTAGGGGTAGACTCTGTTTCTGTTTCATATGTGGAATAATAATAAGGCGTTTTAGCATGAAACTCAGCTGCACAGGTATCTACTAGGCTGTAAGTCGGGAGGACCCCTAATTCTTTTCGCATCGCTCTAACTTCTAATTCTGATTTGCCTAATAATAAAGAGAGTTGGACATCCGAAAATCCCCATTCTTTTGCCTTTCTAATACTCTTTTCAGTTTCAACAATCTGTGGGCCGTAATCTACAATCTGTTTGATTTGATGTAGGAACCAAGGATCGATTTTAGTTACCTCATAAAGCTCATCGACAGACCATCCATGTTCAAGTGCATATTTAATATGATAAAGACGCCAAGGGTTTCCTCTTTCAAGAAAAGTACGAAGCTCTTCTTCTGGTAACTCTTTATATTCTTTACCGTCAAAACCTAAGCCATATCGGTTAAGTTCCAAGGATCTAATTCCTTTTTGAAGTGCTTCTTTGAAGTTTCTTCCTATGGCCATAGCTTCGCCTACAGCTTTCATTGCAGTGCCTAAGAAAGGTTTGCTTTGAGGGAATTTTTTAAAATTAAATCGAGGAATTTTGACTACACAATAATCTAAGCTTGGTTCAAAGCTAGCAGGTGTTGACTGAGTGATATCATTTTGAAGTTCATCTAAGGTATAACCTACTGCGAGTTTTGCAGCAAATTTAGCAATGGGAAAGCCCGTTGCCTTAGAGGCAAGTGCAGAACTTCGAGATACACGCGGGTTCATTTCAATAACGATAAGGCGACCATCTTTAGGGTTTACAGCATATTGGACGTTAGACCCACCAGTTTCTACCCCAATTTCTCTCATGATTTTAATGGCAGATTGGCGCATCTCTTGATACTGCTTATCTGTTAATGTTTGAGCTGGAGCTACAGTTATAGAGTCTCCAGTATGCACGCCAAGCGGGTCTAGGTTTTCAATCGAGCAGATAATAACGACATTATCTTTGCTGTCTCTCATGACTTCTAGTTCATACTCTTTCCAACCTAGAAGAGATTCTTCGAGTAAGATCTCAGATATTAAACTTTTATCTAAACCACCACTCGCAATCTCGATCAGTTCTTCTTCATTGTAGGCGATACCACCACCTGAACCACCCAAAGTAAAAGAGGGTCTTACGACACAAGGATATCCAAGTTTTTTGGCGTCTACTACAGCTTCTTCTAAGGATTTAGCTACGACTGAATTTGCAGATTCTAATCCGCAATTATCCATAGCTATTTTAAAGAGTCGTCTATCTTCCGCTTTATTAATGACGTCTTCATCTGCGCCAATCATTTCTACATTATATTTTTTAAAGATCCCTTTTTGAGCTAGTTCCAAAGCTAAATTAAGTCCTGTTTGGCCCCCTAAAGTAGGTAAGACGGCATCAGGACGTTCTTTGGAAATGATCTTTTCTAGGGTTTCCACATTAAGAGGTTCTATATATGTTTGATCTGCTGTAGAAGGATCTGTCATAATCGTGGCGGGATTAGAGTTAGCAAGAATAAGGGTATAACCTTCTTCTTTAAGCGCTTTACAGGCTTGTGTTCCAGAGTAATCAAACTCACATGCCTGACCAATAACGATAGGTCCAGAACCAATAATTAAAATTGTTTGAATATCTGTGCGCTTAGGCATTCTTTACCACCTTTTTTTCTGATGAAATTTTAAATGCTTGATGCGTCATCAAGTGAGCGAAATCTTCAAATAAATAATGAGAATCAAAAGGACCAGGGGATGTCTCCGGATGATGTTGAACAGAAAATATCTTTAATTTTTCACTTCTAATACCCGCTACAGATTGGTCATTTAAGTTGATATGAGTGACGTCGAAGTCTGGATGAATCTTGGATTCATCTGTGCAGTAAATATGGTTTTGTGACGTAATTTCTACTTCTTGTGTAAGCATGTTTTTCACAGGGTGATTCAGTCCATGATGTCCAAATTGGAGTTTCTTAATAGCCATATTAAAAGTAAGTGTAATCAGTTGGTGTCCCAAGCATATCCCCATCATAGGGATCTTTCCCGCGATAGCTTTTATCGTATCTATAGTGTCTATAACAGGTTCCGGATTGCCAGGCCCATTAGAGACCATTACCCCATCAAAGTCTCCGTTTAAAAGAGTATCGGCGGATACGTTGTAAGGAAATACGGTTACCTGAGCACCGATACGTGTGAGATGGTCTAAAATTCCAAACTTCACACCACAGTCTATAGCCGCAACCTTAAATAATATTTTTTCTGGGATTTTCCAGTCGTAAGGAGTTTTAGTACTCACAAGCGAGGCTATATTTTGGCCAGATATGGGTGGTGATGAGAGAAGTTTAGCTAGTAAGACTTCATCACTTTCATCAGACTCAGTGATAAGCCCTTTTTGAGCACCATTATCACGGATGTGTCGCGTTAGACTTCGCGTATCCACACCTTCAATCCCGATTTTATTATGTGCTTCCAAATACTCTTTTAAAGTTTGAGTACTTTCCCAGTTGCTGGCAAAGTCGATATATTCTTTTACAACAAAGCCTTCAACATGAATGTTAGCTGATTGAGAGTCTTGTGCGTTAATCCCATAATTTCCAATGAGGGGGTAAGTCATCACTACAATTTGTGATTTATAAGAAGGATCCGTAAGGACTTCTTGATAGCCAGACATAGCTGTATTAAATATAACTTCTCCAGAACAATCTGGACCTTTTGCAAATATTTTCCCAGGGAAAACCTTGCCATCTGAAAGAATGAGACGTGCTGTCATTTATATACTCCTAGTCACCAGTAGTCACTAGAGGTGGTATGGTACTGCATAGGAGATGTTTCATCAATATATATTTGGTAGTGACTAATAGTGATGATCTAGAATAGGATAGAGATTCGTATTTAATTAAAAATACGTATAAGGAGCCTTTGTTTTATGAAAAAAAGTATATATATATGTATAGCGGTATCTCTTTTGTGTTTACAAGGATGTGGCTCAAATAACGATGAGGGCCCAAAACACGCGGTGGCGTTTATTACCGCTACAGCGGGCTATGAGACACAAGGTGTTGTACGGTTTAGTCAGGAAAAAGAGGGTGTTAGAATTCGTGCGACCATTACGGGTTTATCAGAAGGCGCTCATGGTTTTCATATCCACCAGTTTGGCGATATTACTAGACCAGATGGAAAAGCGGCAGGCGGACATTTTAATCCTGATGATCATAGCCATTCACATCCTGGGTCAGAGCTAAGACATGTTGGCGATTTAGGGAATATACAAGCAGATAGTACGGGCTACGCTTATCTAGAATTTGTAGATAAAACACTCAGGCTATCGGGACAAAAAAGCATTATAGGAAGGGGCCTTATTATTCACGAAAATGCCGATGATTTAAAAACACAACCGACAGGGGCTGCTGGTCCACGTGTGGGGCAATCTGTTATTGGGATTGCAAAAAAATAGATGTTTGAATATGTAAATATTGGGTATGTATAAATAATGAGCATATCCTTTAACAACATATCTGAACATCTAGATGTTTTTGATTCCTATCTTGATGAGATGGACTGTTTGTGGCGTGAACGCACAGACGCCGAAGGTCTGAAGTTGGCGGTTCAAGAAAAAGTATTAAAAGAACTAGGGAAAACAATTGAAGGCGTCATTGCTTTTATCGACGATGAGGCTGTTGGCGTGTATTGGGCAGAAATTAATACCCCTCATTATGGCAATATAACATTCCATGCAAGCGATGATGTTGTCGGGGAGCCTTTAGCTAATCATGCAATAGATGCGGGCGTCTTTACACAGAGACAAATGGAAATAGTCCAAGTTTTAGACACTGATATTTTTAGGAAAACCTTAGAAAAAGCGGGCTGTATAAAAAACCATAGAGAAAGAATGTCCTTATGGTTAGAAGAAGGGGCTTACTTTAACCAAGACCCCCCAGAAATTCCTGTGGATTACTATTTGCTTTCTGAAGAGTATAAAGATATCACAGCAAAGATGAGTTTTGATGCTCATCAAATAAGTCGAGATTATTATATGTATCCAGAGATGAATAACTTAGAAAAACGCATCGCATTGGAAGCAAAGGTTCATGCTGGGGGACACGGAACCATTATCGATAAAGCTAGCTTGTTGGTATTTCATGAGGGAACTCCAGTCGGATATTGTTTGTTTGTTGAAGTTGCCTGTTGGGGCTTTGAGAAAGTTCCTTGGATTTTTGATATTGTCATAGCGCCTGGATATGATGGAAAAGGAATAGGCCGAGAGCTACTTAAGGTGTCGTTAAATATATTAACAGATCTTAAATACCCTATTGTTGGTTTAGCTGTTACAAAAGACAATTACGCAAAAAAACTGTATGAAAAGTTGGAGTTTCAACATGTCGACGATTTTTACGAATACATCAAACTCGACTAAGTTATATACCTGAAATCTCTTCTGGCATTTTCCAATAGGCACATACTATAATCAGTAGAATCATGAAAAATCCATATCAAAAGATACTGATACAAAGAGCAGATCGCCTCGGCGATGTTGTCCTTATTTTACCTGTTATAGATGCCCTTAGGAGTGCCTATCCAGATGCTGAAATTCATGTTCTAACATCTAAAATCGGAGCTCAGTTTTTGGACGGGCACCCTGATGTAACTAATATTATTGCGGATTCTTCTGAAGAAGGTGTGTTCAGCGCAGGATATAAACTGCTTATCCAAGAAATAAAGGTCGAAAAATACACGCTTTATATAAGTCTTTGGAATGATAGAAAATACGCTTTATTAGGTTTTTTAGCCCACATCCCCAAACGATTAGGTGACGCGACTGATTTAACTCTCGCGTTGTTTTATACGCAGCCCATTCGCCAAAACTGGAAAGATATAACACGGCATCAAATTGAATTTAATTTAGATCTTTTACGTCCAATAGGGATTAAATCTTCTTTGAAAAATGGACATGTGCATATTGACGAAATTGCTGCAGCTAATATTCAAAAACGTATAAGGAAAGTTGTAAATGGGGCTAAGAAAATCATTCTTATATTTACGGGAACGGGAGGGACAAACGAACCTATTCCAGAAAAGGCCGTACAGGATTTTATTCAGCTTATTCATTTGAAAAATGAATTTCAAATTATTCTTGCCGGGCAACACACTAAAGGAAGTCTATTTAATGCGAGCAAAGATTCTCGTGTTTTAAATCTTGTGGGTCAAACGAGTATAAAAGAGTTAGTAGCACTTATAGATGCCTCTCATTTTTACATAGGCCCCGATACTGGGCCTACTCAAATTGCTTCTTTTCTTCAAAAACCTATGCTTTTTTTTTCATCTATGAAGCCTAATCCACCGGCTCGCTGGGGAAGCTTATCTCCATATTGTGTTATCATAAGAAAAGAGTACACCTGCTATCACGATAAGATGGACGCCTGTACGCCAAAGACGTGCTTTTCATATGTAACTGGAACCACTTTATTTCAATCTTTTTACGAACTTATAAATCAAAAAAGTTTAAATGAGTCCCGAGTAGGACAGGAATTGAAACGTTTTCATTTGAAACACACGCTTCGGACATTGCTTTTAACGAGGTCTTTAGATGAGTATGATGCGTGCTTTTCTTCTATCCAAAATCATAGAGATGACCATCTTCTTATTTTCCCTTACTATGTTCATCGATGGTCACTGACTACAGTTCTTCGCCTAATTAAGCTAGTGAAAAAACATAATATAAACGTTCTTCAGGGGCCTATTCCTTTTTGGGTAAGGCGCCTTATTCAACTCTATATGGGTATTGTTGAGGTCTATACAAGACCTGTTTTTGAACCACTCGGTTTTTTACCGGAATATAATACGGATGAATTGCTGGGATTATATCAAAAACAGTGTCAAAGATGAGTGCTGGCACTCTAAACAAGATTCTACTTGTTCGTCCTGATGCTATTGGAGATGTGACCTTAATGATTCCCCTCATTAACTCCATAAAAGCAACATATCCTAAGGCCGAGGTGTATACCTTGCAACAAGCATATACAAAAGCACTCTTAGATCAACACCCTAATGTTAAGTCTGTTTTAATAGATCGAAAGAAATCGGGCGAAGCCAAAGGACTTGTTGGTTTTTTTAACTATGTGTCTTGGATAAAATCTTTTAACTTCGATGCCGTAATTTTTTCATATTTGGATGCGTATTATCTAAAGTTGGCCTTTTTTTCTGGCATTCCTATTCGGATTGGAGATGGTCAAAAAATAGGATTAAGACTTTTTTTAACACACCCAATTTCTCAGCCTTTTAGGGAATTACCTTTACATGAAATAGAGCAGAATCTTTTATTTATGAAAGGGCTTTCAGAATCACCTGTGTTATCTCACACAATGAATCTTGGTATAGAGGAAGGTTCCCTAAAAAGGGCACAGGTAGTGTTAGAAGAAAATGGATGGACAGGCGGAGATTTAATAGGTGTTCATCCTACAACCGGAGGTGGGAATCGCGCTTGGTCAATGGCTGGTTATGCGTCTTTAATTAAGACAATAACTAAAGGTGCAGCTACTCAAGTGTTACTTACAGGCTTTGGGTCGGAAGACGCAAAGGTAGTCAATGAAATCGAGAGTCTCTCTAAAGTAAGTTGTGTGAATGTTGTGAATAAAACAAGTCTACATGAACTTATCGCAATGATTACCTTAGTCAAGGCGATGATAGGTACAGATACTGGGCCTACTCATATAGCCGCAGCTCTCAAGGTTCCTGTACTGTGTATTTCTCCAACAAAATTTGTAAAATCTCTTCGTTGGGGGCCCTGGGGAACAAAAAATAGAATTGTAGGTTTTCCAGAAAAATGTGATTTTGTTTGTAATCCTCACGTATGTACAAAACCAGTATGTTTAGACGCAATATCTGCAGAAGCTGTATACGCAGAACTTCAGGAACTTTTAAAGGCTAAGGAGTCGGCTAATCCCAAGGTGCACTGGTTTAAAAAATCATGCACAGTCATGATTTATGTCTCTAATACTAGTTATGTTGAGAAAGCAAATAGAGTAATACAACGCTTAGAAAATGACTGTATTCGTTTTCACGTTGTGGCGAGAACTAGGGGCATAGCGAATCGTTTAAATAAGGTAGATCAAATAATGTCAATGTACTCGCCATTCTTTTTTAGAAAAATCGTTATTCGTGATATCAATGTTATTCATTGCTTTGGGAAAAAG
>CALLLO010000134.1 GCA_938082985.1 uncultured Candidatus Marinamargulisbacteria bacterium
TCTGAAGCAGTTATTCGGAATTTCCTAATAACTGAATGTTCTTCTAATTCTTTTATCCTAAAAATATTCTTAATATGTTCATTAATCGTTGGAACAGTTACTTCAAATAATTCTGCCATTTGTTTTTGAGTGAGCCAAACGGTTTCAGATTCCAAGGGAACATCAAAAGACACGAGCCCATCTTTTGTTGTGTAAACTTCCAATTGTGAATTTTTATTACCCATTCTTACAAACTCCCGTGATTTTAGTATACCACCCTCCTCACCTGCGATAAAGCACGTTATCACACATCTACATGATTGCTTGCTTGCATGTTTTCTTTTAGGCAAAAAGGGGGTACACTATATATATTATTTAAAATATGAAATGAGGCTTGTTATGAATCACAATGAAAAAGAAAAATGTAATGCATCGCTTAGCACCCGAGTTCGACCATCTACAAAAAAATTATTAGAAGCGATCCCTTTGTTAACGGGAACACCTCAACAACAGTTTGTCGATGAAGCAATCCTCACAGCAATTAAACTATTACCAGAAGACATCCAAAACAGACTTCATTTATTAACTAATTTAGATCCTATGAGGGGTTAAGCCGAATTATTAGACTTGCAATACTCCCTCCTTTAAGGATAGTTTATTAAGGTCTCAATATATCATTGACGATATATATCATTCATGATATAATTATTTAATGTGGACGGTCAACAAAAAGAAAAAGCTCGTTAAGCAAATTAAAAAATTGCCCGTAGGTATTCAACAAAAGCTTTTTTGCCCTCATTAAGGACTTGAACGCAGAAGGACCTATTCAAATCCAATGGCCAAATTTTGGAAAAATTACAGGCCAAGTGGATATTTATCACTGTCATATCAAAAAAGGAAACCCTACATACGTAGTTATCTGGGAAGTTAAAGATAAAAAAATAAAGATATTGGAGATAACTTATGTTGGAACACATGAAAAAGCACCCTACTAAAAAAAACAAAACAGCCTCCATTAAAATTATTATTGGGGACCAAACATACTCCTACGCCGCTGTTCCAGTAAATAAAATCGAGCCACTAAAAAAATCATTAAAAGAATATGAAAATAAAAAAAATGAAGCCTACAGCACAGAATCATGGGACTCAATTTTTAAAGACAGCTTAAATAGCATTGGTGGCGAAAAGAAATATCGACAATCAGCCTTAACTCTTCAGGCCGCTAGAGAAAACGCAGGGCTCTCACAATTTGAACTTGCACAAGCTACTGGCCTTAAACAAGGAAATATTTCACAAATAGAAACCGCTAAAAGAGGCGTTGGCTTAAAAGTAGCCAAAATATTTTCTAATTTTTTCAATAAATCCTACATAGTATTTTTATCTGAATAACGTTTTTATTTGAAAAATAAGAGATAAAACTCTGGTTTTGGCTACCCTTAAACGTTAAATGTAACCAACTTGGTTACTAAACCCATTACATTGTAACTAGATTGGTTACACACTTTTAGTATATTTATAATATTAGACACTATATAGGGGTATAAATATTAATCATCAATCAATTCGTGAATACTAATCTTCAGAGTTTTAGCAATAGTACTTAATACGTCTATGCTTGGTTTTCTTTCTCCATTTTCAATACTTTGAAAATAACGAACAGAAAGACCAACTTTTGTAGCCAACTGTACCTGAGTAAGTTTAAGATTTTCTCTAACTTTTTTTATGTTTAGTTTCACAGGTAGATTTTATGTCTTTTTAAACAAATACACACATGCTCTAGCAGAGCGTGTCCTTTTAGGTTATAATTTATTTAATTGAAACTGATTTTCTTATATATTTTGTTTGACTATAACCCCGGTCGGGTTTAAGATATATTTAAATGTTAAAGAAAAACTTAAACAAGGGAAACGTAATGGAACCAAAATTATCTATATCAGACGCAGCAGATCTTCAGAAGATATCCGTTCAAGGGATTCATAAAAATGTAAAAAATAAGGGAATGGCTCTTAAAAGATTTGGAAATAAACTTTATTTTGACCACAACTCCTCAAAAGAATACTTTAACTTTAAGTTTAAAAAAAAGATTATATCAGTACAAATGTTAAAAGGTGGAGTAGGAAAAACAACACTAGTGCAATCTATTTGTGTACGAGCTTCTTTATATGGCGCTAAGGTATTGTGTATTGATTTAGATCAACAAGCAAACCTGACACAAGCATTCAATCAAACGCAAGCTGCCAATAGCGTACCCATACTTATCGACCTCTTGGAAGATAACCACGAGACATCAGAGGCTATCTTAAAGGTTCTTCCTGGTATTGATCTTATTCCAAGCAGAATGGACAACGCAGTATTAAATGATACATTAATGATAAAAAACTACGCATTAGATAAAGTATACTTAAACATATTAAAACCAGTCATTAATGACTATGACTTAATCATATTCGACTGCCCCCCTGCCCTAGGACACTCTGTAGCTGCTTCTACACTAATCTCAGATTTAGTTTTAACCCCAATAACGCCAACAGGCTTTAGTTTATCTGGACTAAAAGTATTAAAAACAGAATGGCAAAAACTAGAACGTAATTTTGGTAAAAAAATAACCCCATTTGTTCTAATGAATAATTTTGATAACAGAAAGAAAAAAGCCTTTGAAACATATCAAAAGCTTATTCATAAATATAAAGATATCTTGTTTTCATTTTACGTCAGAACCAATCAAGAATTTGAAAATGTCATAGATGAAGATGGCCTAAATAGTATTACCTTATTCGAAGGCTTATCTAAATCAACGGCAAAACAAGACATCGATTTAATTACTCGAGAACTTCTAGGTTTTGGTGAGGTCGCATAAAATGCCCAAGCTAGGTGATATTCCTAAAAAGAAATTTGTACTAAAAGAAAGACGCTCTTGGCTAAATGAAGATCCTTCTGAAAATATAAATCCAATAAACGAGATTATAAATACAAAAGAAATTCAGAATAGCAATAACACACAAATACAACCTAAAACAAAAGACTTCATTACATCTCCATATAAAATAAAAAAAGAACCTAACCCTGATCTAAAGTCGACTACTTTCAATGAAAGTCCAAACAATAAAAATACAATTGGACGTCAATTAGACAACAATTCGACAACAGAAGAAACTATAGATACCCTTGTCGGAAATGAAAGACAATTAATACATTTTATATATGCTCTTTGCCGAAATGCTGGAGAAAAAACAACTCCTCCTTTAGTTATAAAGGACTTTTTAGACAGTACTACAATCCAATCTAAGTATGTACTTAAAAAAACAATAGAAAGACTTATAGATAAAAATGTTTTATTTAGACTAAAAGGAAGAAGAGGAAAGGGAGGCTACATGAAATTTCAACTCCCCGATCTTGTCTACAATCGATTAACAATTAAAATGCCCGAAAAACGACAAATAGACGAAATTTGGACGACACAAACCAACAAAGAAACCACCGACATAATTTCAACAGAGCCTTCCAATTCAGAAAAGTTACCCCAAGAATGGCTTGATATAGATACGGCTGACATTCAATCTCATGGCGTTAAATTTGGAATCCCGCAGTTAAAAGAAATTTTTGAACTAGGAACCGCTTCCACAGAAGCCGTTCAAACTCTACTTGATACTGTTGTCTTTCAAATAGAACAAGATAAAAAAACAGGCTCTAATAAAATAAAAAGCCCTTTAGGGTTAATCATGTCCCTATTAAAAAAAGGGCGTGAATATATAGTAGAAGGCTACGAATCCCCTATAGAAAAAACCTTAAAAGAAAGCTTAGAAAAAGAAAAATTAAAGGAACAAAATATAAATAAAATGCTTATAGATTTAAAAGAAACATCTTTTAACAACTGGTACACTGATCTAGATGACGCCTTCATTAAAACTCATATACCTAACTATACTCCAGATAAAAAGTACCTATTATTAACAGAAAAGGCAATGAAAACCTTTTTTTCAGAAACAATATTTCCGACTATAAAGGCAAAAATCATGAGAGGAGAAACACTTTAAAGAAGCATATTAAAGTGAATATATACTCTCCCCCAGACAAGAGAAGTACCAACAAACACCTACTACTCTTCTGCTCACAATACACCTCACTGACTTATCCCAAGAACCTTTAAATGTGAAAATGAAAGCGACGTCAAACTTGCGACACTCATTAGACTACAAAAAGACGACAATTAGACTACACGTATAGAGACAAACGAACACCATCTAAGCACAGGACTTCTGTAATTAGACGACAATTGGACGACAATTAGACTACACTTCTCCATCCCAAAAGTGCTCACAAACACCTATTACCCCTCTGTTCACAATATACCTCACTGACTTATCCCAAGCCTTTAAATGTGCAAATGAA
>CALLLO010000135.1 GCA_938082985.1 uncultured Candidatus Marinamargulisbacteria bacterium
TACGCCAGTAGCGGCTTCAAAAGCTCTAATGTTCCGTCCTTCTTTTCCAATAACACGTCCTTTCATATCGTCGTCAGGAAGGTTGACGGTGGTCGTAGTCGTTGTAGACACATGATCCACAGCTGTTCGTTGTATAGCATCCACGATGATTTCTTTTGCCCGACGATTAGCTACTTTTTTAGCATTGGCTTCAATCTCTTTAATGAGTCGACCTGCTCTTTGCTTGCTCTCTTTTTCTACATTCTGAAGAAGAAGTTTTTCAGCGTCTTTTTTGGACAACTCTGCAATTTTTTCAAGTTTTGTAGACAGATTAGAAATGAGTTCTTCTTCTTTTTTCCTGAGTCCTTTTAACTTCTCTTTTTCTTTTTCTATCCACGCTTCTTTTTCATCTAATTGGTCTTCTTTTTGAGCGAGGTGAGCTTCCTTTTGAGAGGCTCTATTTTCAAGCTCTATAACCGCTTGTCTACGAGATTTGTTTTCGTTTTCTAACTCTTTTCGTTTTTCATTTTGAATGCGTTGCCCGTCACTTTGTGCTTTGCTCAAAATACGACGTGCTTCTTTATTACTATCGTTTAATAGACGAGACGCTTCTTTTTGGGCAGACTTAATGACTGAGCCGGCCGATGTTTTTCTAATCACTACAACTGTTACTACGAGGACTATAAGTCCCCCTAGGCATATCCCTACCGTAGAGAGTAGACCCATCATGATTTTGCTGCCTCTTTATTCTTGGCTTTTTTAGAAGCAGGTTTTGTTTCTTTTTCTTTGTTGTCTATAGCTACTTTTTTTCGAATTTTTGCTTCTATTTCGATACAAAATTCTGGGCGTTCACTCAGAGAATATTTAGCGGCTTCACGGCCCTGGCCTAATCGTGTTTCTCCATAGGAATACCATGTACCACTTTTTTCAACGATATCTAAAGTAACACCTAAGTCTAACAAATCCCCTTCATAAGAAATCCCTTTCCCAAATTGTATTTCTAATTCGGTAAACTTGAAAGGCGGTGCGATTTTATTTTTAACGATCTTAACTCTAGATTTAATGCCTACGACATCTACGCCTGATTTTAATGTTTCTATACGTCTAATGTCGATGCGTATTGATGAATAGAATTTTAGTGCACGTCCGCCGGGTGTCGTTTCTGGACTTCCAAACATAACCCCAATTTTTTCTCGAATTTGGTTAACAAAAATAACAACCGTGTTAGATTTATTTACAATACCGGTAAGCTTTCTTAATGCTTGTGACATAAGTCTAGCTTGAACACCCATTTGAGAATCACCCATGTCGCCTTCAATTTCTGACTTAGGGACAAGTGCAGCGACAGAGTCAATAACGATGAGATCGATAGCCCCTGAACGGACTAGTGTTTCTGTAATCTCAAGAGCTTGCTCGCCATAGTCAGGTTGGCTTAGGAGCATATTGTCTATGTCGACACCTAGTGCTTGTGCGTAATTAGAGTTTAGTGCATGTTCCGTATCTACGTAGGCACATGTCCCACCGGCTTTTTGTGATGCGGCAACAGCATGTAGTGACAATGTGCTTTTACCGGATGATTCTGGTCCATATATTTCAATAATCCGTCCCTTAGGATACCCGCCTATTCCTAAAGCTAAGTCTAGTGACAAGGCGCCAGAAGAGGATGTTTCAATGTTCATTTGTGGGGATTCCCCCATTTTCATGATTGAGCCTTTTCCATGAGCTTTTTCTATTTGTGATAAGGCAAAGCTAAGTGCTTTTTCTTTATTCTCGTTCATCGTAAATCTCCTTCGTTTTCAAAATGTTGCAATAAAAAACCTTCTAAAGTTTTTAATGCGGCTTGCCCTATTCGGGCATATATCGTCTGTTCTCCCCCTGTGAGAGTCATGCTTTTGAGTTTTGTAACACCTTGGATAGAGAATCCATAGTGTATACGTGCTTCATAAGTATGGTTTTGCGGGTCACGTTTAAGTGTTCCACTTGTGGCTATGCAGATGGTTGATTTACGTTTTTTGTGTAAACCTTGCGCCATAGCCTTGGCTAATTCTGAAGTTCCAAAATCGTGTAGTAACGAAGGTGTAACCTGGCAATGTTCAATTAAAGATACTGTGTTTGGACATATGAATCCAACATGGATATAGTTATTTTCTATATCCATTATAGCAAAACGTTGCGTAACTGCACCTATGCTAATTGTTTCAGCTATACTAATACGTAATTTATACGCAGACAGTAGTGCTAAAACACGTGTATTCAATTCTGAGTCGAGTCGGATCATAGCTTGATCCAGCACGTTTTGAAACATATCCAACATCCTTCATCTGAAGGTTTGGGGTTTTCTAGGCAAGTTCTAAAATTGCAACTGAGGCTTTAATAGCGTCAACTTTATCTAGTTTTTCCCAACTTACATCAATATCATCTCGTCCAAAGTGTCCATAAGCGGCTGTTTGCTCATAAATGGGTCGTCTTAAATCAAGAGATGTAATAATTCCTTCAGGGCTTAGTTCAAAATGATCATGTATTAAGCTAATGATGGTAGCATCATCGTAAGACGATGTACCGCGTGTATCCACATAAACGGATATGGGTTTAGAAACACCAATGGCATAAGCCAATTGAATTTCGATATCATCTGCAATCCCTGCCGCAACTAAGTTTTTGGCAATGTAGCGAGCCATATAGGCGCCTGAACGATCTACCTTTGTAGCATCTTTTCCTGAAAAGGCACCTCCGCCATGAGAGCTCCAGCCCCCGTATGTATCAACAATTATTTTCCGACCAGTTAACCCAGCGTCTCCATGTGGGCCACCGATGACAAATCGTCCAGTGGGATTGATCAAAAAACGTGTATCAGAGTGAAGAAGGGTATCCGGAATAACTTCTTTAATTACTGATATAACATCTCGAGTAACCTGATCGTGACTTGCATCGGGATCGTGTTGTGTGGAAATGACGACAGTGTGAACACTTACAGGTGTTCGTTCTTCAAATTCCACTGTAACTTGTGCTTTAGAGTCAGGGCGCAAATATGGAAGAGCCCCTGATTGTCTTTTATTTGTCAAAGCACGTAATAACTGATGAGAGAGTGAAATAGGCAAGGGCATATAGGTGTCTGTTTGACGGCACGCATAGCCAAACATAATTCCCTGATCCCCAGCCCCTAATTCGGTGTCTAGGCCTTCGCCTTTGTTAACACCTTGTGCAATATCGGGAGACTGTTCGTGTATGACGTTTTGAATGGTGCAGGTATCTGCATCAATTCCTATTGACTCATCTGTATAGCCAATGCGTCGCAACGTACGTCTTGCGATAGTTTCGATGTCTAAGTGTGCTGTTGTGGATATTTCTCCACCTACAACTACAAGACCTGTAGTCGCAAAACATTCTGCGGCTACTCTAGCTAAAGGGTCTTGCCTTAAAGCTTCATCTAAAATTGCATCTGAAATTTGGTCACAGAGTTTGTCTG
>CALLLO010000136.1 GCA_938082985.1 uncultured Candidatus Marinamargulisbacteria bacterium
TGCCATAGATGAAGATCCGTTTGATTCTAGAATTTCAGAGACGATTCTTATAGTATAAGGGAAGTCTGCAAAGCTGGGGAGAATGGGCTTAAGTGCTCTTTCTGCTAAAGCTCCGTGACCTAGTTCTCTTCTGCTTGTTCCAAATCGTCCACACTCACCTACTGAGTATGGAGGGAAGTTATAGTGGAAGAAGTATGTTGAATTATCTTCTTCTCTTAATCCATCTACAATTTGAGAGTCCATGGAGCTTCCAAGCGTTACAACTCCTAAAGATTGTGTTTCTCCACGTGTAAATAAAGCGGATCCATGAACAGATGGAAGGACGCTTATTTGTGTGTCGATTTGACGAATCTCGTCCGTTCTACGACCATCGGGTCTAATTTTCTTTTTAATAATTGTTTCTCGAATTTGTTCTTTTTTAACTGTTTCAAAAGCTGTTTTGATTAATTTTACAGAGGCTTCATTTTCAGCGTCTGCAAACTTTTCTACAACGTCGTCTTGAAGTTTCTTAAAAAGATTGTCGATATCTTGTTTGTTTCCACTTAAGGTTTCTTCTACGCTACTTCCTAGGAAGTTTTGTATGTTTTGTTCGGCCTGTGTTTCTGCTTCATTTTTAATTGGAGCGGGAAGCTTTTCAATTGGGTTTTGAGCAACGAGGTCTTCTTGAAGTGCGATGACTTCTTTGATGGAGTCGTGCGCGAGTAAAATAGCTTCTATGATTGTGTCT
This sequence comes from uncultured Candidatus Marinamargulisbacteria bacterium, assembly GCA_938082985.1. Taxonomy (GTDB): domain Bacteria; phylum Margulisbacteria; class Marinamargulisbacteria; family CALLLO01; genus CALLLO01. The sequence goes on from CALLLO010000136.1 coordinate 728, forward strand.
TCAGATACTTCGTTTGCGCTTGCTTCAATCATTAAGATTGCGTCTTTAGTTCCAGATACGGTAATTTCTAGATCGCTTGTTTTGATTATGTCGTCGGAAGGATTCACTATGAACTTTCCGTCGATAAGGCCCACTACTGCACCACCAACAGGTCCGTTGAAAGGAATGTTAGAAACGGCTAGTGCTGCAGAAGCGGCGTTAAGACTTAATGATTCTAAACATGTGTTGGGGTCATAAGAAAGAACAGTAATAACAACTTGAACATCGTTTCTCATGCCTTTTGGGAAGCATGGACGAAGTGGGCGGTCGATTAAACGGGCTTTTAGGGTCGCTGCGGTACTGGGTCTAGATTCACGTTTGAAAAAACCGCCTGGGATTTTCCCTGATGCATACATTTTTTCTGAAAATTCTAGTGTTAGGGGGAAGAAGTCTAAGCCTGGCTTTGGATGTTTAGACATGGTTGCCGTTGCTAATAAAACAGTGTCTCCACAGTGGATTGTTATAGATCCATTTGCTTGTTTTGCTATGGTTCCTGTTTGGAGTGTTATTTCTTTGTCTGCAATGACTTTAGAACTAGAAAATTTAGATTTTAACATACGAAATCCTTTGTGTGTGTGTGGTTTAAATCGAAGAGAAAAGGCTTAATCTTTTACTCTTATTTTAAGAGCCGTTGTCACCTTAACAAACGATTCGTTGTTATCTTCACGTAAATAACGAAGGAATTTCTTACGACGGCCTACCAATATCAAGAGTCCACGTCTTGAATGGTGATCTTTTTTGTGCATTTTCAAATGCTCCACTAGATGGTTGATTCGTGCAGTAAGTACAGCAAGTTGTACTTCAATAGAGCCAGTGTCTGTTTTGTGTAGTTGGTGTGTTTCGATAATATTTTTTTTTGACAAATTGCCGATAGGTTTACTCATTTTTTCTCCTTAATTTTGCTAATGTTTTTAGCTACTTCTAACCATAATTGTATATGTTTAAAGCGCAATATTAACATCTTAAGAATGGCTTGACAATGCGACTAGTCTAGAAATTTTGAGGTATTTTATATATACTTTTTAAGCCTTGTAGGTAGTAAACTCGGTAAGGTATGGAGAAAGTATGACCGTATTAGATGTAATTTTTTATCCGAATGATGTTTTAAGGGCTAACTCTGAGCCTGTTACTGTTTTTGGTTATGCTTTAAAAAAGCTTATTTCAGATATGTTTGAAACGATGGATGCTTATGATGGTATTGGTCTTGCTGCACCTCAGATTTCTGTGACGAAGCAAGTCCTTGTTGTCGGTCATAAGTCGCAACGCTTTGCTTTAGTTAATCCTGAAATTACCTCATTTTCAGGTGTATCACACATGGAGGAAGGGTGTTTGAGTTTACCGGGTGTTTTAGTGGATATTGAGAGGGCTGAGTCTATAGTTGTGAGAGCTAAAGATAGTGATGGAGTGGATTTTGAGATGGTATATTCTGGCTTGGTAGCTACTATTGTTCAGCATGAAATAGATCATTTGAAAGGTGTTTTAATTACAGATTTGGGTACAACTAGATTACAAATTGATGAGTGAGGTATAAAGTATGGTCGTAAGTGTTCTAAAGTCAAGATTGGTATATGTAGAGGCTAGAGTTGTGGCGGAAGGTTTAATATGAAAGTTGTTCCAGATTCTTATATAGTTGATGAAAAAGGGGATGCCTATATTGGTGGGGTTTCTCTTAAGCATTTAGCTGAAAAACATCATACGCCTTTATATATACTTGATGAGCAAACAATTAGACGTAATTGTCGTTTATACACAGAAGCTCTTTCTAGATATTATCCTAATTCTAAAGTTTTATATGCAGGGAAGGCGAATTTGAACGTAGGACTGATTAACCTTATGAACCATGAAGGGTTGGGGCTGGATGTTGTGTCTGGGGGTGAGCTCTATACAGCCTTAAAAAGTCAGATGGAGCCACGTTCTATTTATTTTCATGGGAATAATAAATCTGTTGAGGAATTACGTTTAGCGCTGCAAAATGGGGTCTCTATTGTTGTGGATAATTATCAAGAACTTCAGAATTTGGTGGCCTTGGGGAAAGAGGGGTTACGCTCTAAAATTTTGATTCGCCTAAAACCTGAGATTGAAGCTCATACGCATGACTATATTAAGACCGGGCAGATTGATTCTAAATTTGGATTTGATAAAGAAGATCTTATTCGTGTGACCTCTATTATTAAAGCCAACGATAGTTTGAAATATATAGGTTTGCATGCCCACATTGGCTCTCAAATTTTTGATATTGAACCCTTTTTGGATCTAGTAGATATTTTGTTTGAGCATGTTGGTCATATTCAGAAAGAAGTGGGGCTCGAGACAGCGGTTTTGAATTTGGGTGGGGGTATTGGTATTCAGTATATGACGGAAGATGATCCACCTGAAATTCCTGTGTATATTGAAGCTGTAACGACTAAGATAAAGCGTGTATGTGCCTTAAAGGGTATGACGGAACCACAATTAATTTTTGAACCCGGGCGATCTGTGATTGGAAATGCTGGGGTGACGATATATACCGTTGGAACAATTAAAGAGATTCATGATATTAAGACCTATGTGTTTGTAGATGGAGGTATGGCCGACAACCCTCGTCCTATGATGTATCAAGCTGAGTATACGTATGCCTTAGTTCGTGACACAGGAAAAGAGAAAAAGGTTTATGCAATTGCAGGTAAGTTTTGTGAGTCTGGAGATATCTTGACTCATTCAGTTGAACTTCCTGAAGTGGAAGTTGGGGATCATATTGTTGTTTTTGCTACGGGCGCCTATAACTATGCGATGGCATCTAATTATAATAGAGCTGTGAAACCTGCGATGGTCTTGGTGAATAAGGGTGACGTTAAAATTCTTGTGAGACGAGAAAAATGGGAAGATGTAATAGCGTGTGACCAAGAGATCACTTTTTAAATGAAAATTTTACCTAAACATATTCAAGAAAAAAAGAATTCGGGGACTCCTATTGTTATGTTAACAGCGTATGAGGCTTCCCAGGCGTGTCTTTTAGATGAACTTGAGATTGATATGATCTTGGTGGGGGATTCTTTGGGTAACGTATTTGCTGGTTTGGAGACGACAATTCCTGTGACTATGGATCAAATGGTTTATCACACAGCATGCGTAGCACGCGGTGCACGGCGTTCACTTATTGTAGGTGATATGCCCTTTTTAAGTTCTCAAATTTCTATTGAGGAAGGCAAAATAAATGCCGGTCGTTTGATAAAAGAAGGGGGCGCACAAGCGGTTAAGATGGAAGTGGGTCCGGCTGATGTTGAAACGGTTCGTGCGATTGTGTCTATGGGTATTCCAGTTATTGCGCATTTAGGCTTTACGCCTCAGAGTGTTTATCAACAAGGGGGCTATCGTGTTCAAGGGCGCAGTGACAGTGATGCCGATAAAATGGTAACTCTGGCTAAGACAATGGAAGACGTTGGATGTTTTGGTGTTCTGTTGGAAATGGTGCCTTCAGCTTTAGCTACAAAGATAGCCATAGCTTTAGATATTGCTGTCATTGGGATTGGAGCTGGAATGGGGTGCGATGGTCAGGTATTGGTTACGCATGATGTTGTCGGGCTTTTAGATAAAAAGCCGCCTAAGTTTGTTAAACAATATGCAAACCTTCATACAGAGATGAAACGTGCACTGGGTGAATTTAAAGCGGATGTTATAGCGAGACGGTTCCCTACAGAGGAGCAGGGGTTTGTCTAAGGCTTTGAGACTTTACAATACACTGAGTGGGAAAAAAGAAATCTTAGTTCCTCAAGTGGAAGGAAAGATAAGCTTTTATGTTTGCGGTGTGACTGTCTATGACTACTGTCATTTGGGGCATGCAAGAGCGTATGTAGCCTTTGATTGTATTCGACGATATTTAGACTATTCAGGTTTGGATGTTACTTTTATTCAAAACTTTACGGATATCGATGACAAAATTATTAAACGTGCAGCTGAAAAAGAGATGTTATTTTCAGATTTAACAAAATTGTTTATTAAAGCCTTTCATTCTGATATGGATGCGTTAAATATTAAGCGTGCAAGTAAGTATCCTCATGCTACAAAATATATTGGTGAGATGATTAAACTTATTAAAGGGCTTCTGGATAATGGCTCAGCGTATCAAACTAGACATGGGGATGTGTGTTTTTCAATTGATGCTTGTAAAGATTATGGCTCTTTGTCTAAGAAAGTATTAGAAGATCTTGTTGCAGGACAACGTGTGGATGTGGACAAAAGTAAGAAGAATCCTTTAGATTTTGTGTTATGGAAACGATCCAAACCAGGAGAGCCTTCGTGGAAAAGTCCCTGGGGGGAAGGGCGGCCTGGGTGGCATATTGAATGCTCAGCTATGGTCCTTAAAGAGTTGGGGGAGTGTATTGATATTCATGCAGGTGGAGCAGATCTTATATTTCCACATCATGAAAATGAGAGGGCTCAATCAGAGTGTTTTACAGGTAAGACCTTGGCTAATTATTGGGTACATAATGGTTTTGTGACTATAAAAAATACAAAGATGTCTAAATCTTTAGATAATTTTTTTACGATTCGAGATATTTTGGCCGAGTATTCGGGAGAAGTCGTCCGCTTTTTCTTGATGAAAATGCATTATCGTTCCCAGTTAAACTTTTCTAAGGAAGGCTTAGATGAGGCTGCTGTGGCCTTAAATCGATTACATACGACTTTATGTAATAGTACGATTGATGCTCCTACGGAAGATGTATTACCTCAGTTTGATGCTTTGACTGAAAGTTTTCATGCTTCGATGCGGGATGATTTTAATTATACAGAAGCTTTGGGTTTCTTGTTTGAACTCAATAAATTAGTGAATGTGTCCAAGTCTGGGGCGGGCAGATTAAGGGAGTTAGGTGAGCTATTGGGTTTGTTTTTTGATATTAATAATCATGTGGATATTTCTCCTGAAGCTCAGGCTCTTATTGATGCACGAGTACAGGCCAAAGCAGATAAAGATTTTGATAAAGCGGATAGCTTAAGAGCTCAGCTGGAAACAGATTTTGCTTTGATACTAAAAGATACGCCAGAAGGTGTTCAGGTATCTAAGCGACTCTAATCCAGTTTTTTATACATGTGTTGTCTAAGGCATTTATCTTTTTTACAGTACTTAAAAATATAGATTCTTTTGTTGTATGCGTAATTAAAGTTACTTCGGCTGTGTTGCTGGAGGTCTCTTTTTGGCTTATTTTTTTGATACTGATATTTGCATTGCCTAAGCAACTAGTTAGAGATTCTAAACTGTTAGCTTCATCTGGGATGTGTACTCGGATGTAGTATTGGGAGGGGATGTCTTCAATCGCTTGTACGTGTACCTTTTTGAGTTCGGTGTCTTGGTTTCTTTCTTTGTGAGTATGTGTCAGCGCTATGTCGATGATGTCCGATACTACGGCTGAGCCAGTAGGCGCTCCTCCAGCACCTTTCCCTGATATAAGGACTTCTCCAGATGCATCACCATTGATAAAGACCGCATTCACTTCGTTTCGTATACCACTTAGTAGGTGTGAATCAGGTAAAAGTGTAGGGTGAACGCGTAGAGATAAGGTGTTTTTGTCGAGTTGTTCTCCGATAGCTAAAAGCTTGATTGAATAACCTAGTTCTTTAGCTATTTCAATATCGGTTAAGGTGATTTTTGTGATGCCTTCGTGATAAATGTCTTGGAGGCTAACATCAGATTTAAAGGCTACAGCCGTTAGGATGACAAGTTTATGGGCCGCATCTATACCTTCAACATCCATAGTAGGATCTGATTCAGCTAATCCTAATTCTTGGGCTGTTTGCAAGATACTTGGAAACTCTTTTTTTTCTTCTTCCATTTTAGTTAGGATGTAGTTTGTAGTACCATTTAGTATCCCGGAGATGGATTGAATGACATTGCCAGCTAAGCCTATTTTTAAGGAGCGAATGACTGGGAGGGCACCTGCTACAGCGGCTTCATAGCAGAGGCTGACTTTGTTTTTTTTGGCTAAAAGGAAGAATGTGTTTTTGTGTTTGGAGACGACTTCTTTGTTTGCAGTTACGACATGTTTTTTGTTTTTTAGTGCTTGGCAGATATAGTCGAAAGCAGGGTATTCACCACCCATTAATTCTACCACTATGGATATATCAGGGTCGTTAAGAATGTCGTTGGGGTTTGTACAGAGTATAGCCCCGTTAAGGTCTGTATCTTTATACTTTTCTATCGAGCGAACAAGTACTTTACTGACAACGATTGTGTGTCCCGTTCTTGTTTCGATAAGGTCTTTATTTTTATTTAAAATGTTTGAGCTACCTTGGCCTACAAATCCAAAGCCTAAAATACCAATTTTTATCATGATGCTATCCTTTCTATCCGTTGGGATACTATATCAATGAGCGTAATAAAAGTTAAGTCTTCTTTGACGCTACTGTTAATATTTAAATGTTATGGCACGTATAAAAAAAGTTTTTTTGATTATAGATCTTTCTAGATATGGTGTGTCCGTGTATTTTTTGTCACCTAGAGGTGAGTTGTTAGATAAACAGGTTCGAGAAAATTCATGTTTAGGGGCTAAAATTGGGTGGAGGGAATATGACCCACTAGAGCTAATTTATACGATACGCTCGGCTATGAATACTGGGCTAATGTTATTATCTATTCAGGAATCTGGTGTTACAGGGCTTGGTGTGACTGGAGACCCTTATGCTTATCTGCTGTGGGATAGAAAGTCTGGGTTGGCCTTGAGTTTGGCTATAGATAAGACTTGTCCGAGATTATTGTCAGTATATCGTAGTTATAAACATCATGCTTATGCAGCGTCATACAAGTAAAAAAAAAGGACGAGATTTTAGTTCCGCCTTTCCTCTTTTAATAGGGGAGTGGATTACAAAAGAACTGGGTGTTTTTGATGATAGAACTATTTGTTTTGGAGATGTGAGTGCATGGGTGGTTGCGCAGTTGTCTGGCCTAAACAGTGATGTGATTGGTCAGAGTGTGGCTTTGGATAGGGATGCTTTGACAGATAAGGGAGAGTGGGATGAAGAGTTGCTACAGTTGGTGGCGTTGTCTAAGGCTAAACTTCCAAGATTGACCTATAAAAGAAGCATGATGATTGCAAAAGGATTGGTTCCATTGCAAGATAATGTTCCTATTTGTATGCCTCAGACACGTTTAGAGTGTGCCTTATTTGGCGCTAGTTTGAAGCCGGTAGAAGACTGTTATCTACAAATTGATAAAGAATCGAGCCTACTCGTACTAAAAGATGGAGGAAATGTCCTTTTCAAAAAAGAACTTCCTTTACCAAAACTCCCTGCTTTTATCGGCTCTATTTTTAATCAGTCAGATGAGGGCTTGTTGATGATTCCCTACTATACAAAAGAGGGCGTGAAATGTTTTATAAAAGGGATGTCTGATTCTGTAAGCAAGCAAGAATGGCTTAGAGCCTATGCGGAAGCTATCGTTTTTTCTTTAAAGGTAGTGGTTGATTCAGTTAAGTTAGGCCAAGATTTGATGCACGTATATATTTCTGGGGAGTTGTCTCAGTTTGAATCTTTAATGCAGTTTTTATCTAATATTTTGCAGTTAGATATTGTAGAAGTTACAGAGATGCCTGCGCCGATATGGGGCTGTTTTTCTAAACTCATAGAAGATATGACAGGACTCTCTGCTAAAAAAGTGAAAGGTTCATGGTTTTGGTCACCGACTATGGACCCTATATCAAGTTATGCCCTGTATAATCAATGGTCGCAGGAAGTAAATACGGTATAATAGGGATATTATGTTCCTACTTGCTATTCAAACGTCTATTCAACCTTATAGCTTATCTATACTTAAAGACGGAGCCTGTCTTCGGCATGTTCAGCTTCAGTCGAGCTATTCATACTCTGAAGAGTTGATGCAGCATGTTGATGACCTGTTGAGGGGCGCTGAGCTTAACTATTCAGATGTGAGCTGTGTGGCTGTATCGCATGGGCCTGGGAGTTATACTGGATTGCGCTTGGGTGTTAGTGTGGCAAAAACAATTGGCTTTGTGTATCGCATGCCCATTATTGGTGTGTCTGCGTTAGAGGCGCAGGTAATGGGGCTCGCTCAGACTAAACGGCTTTATTTTTCTGTGATGCCAGCTCGAAAAGGGGAGCTTAATTGTCAGCTTTTTTCTTTTATAGAGGGGGACTTAAATGTGCTATCAAATCAATATAGTCAATCTGAAGAAGACTTTATAAAAAAATGTAAAAGCTTTGAAAAAGAAATATCTATTTGCGGCGCATTATCGCTTAATGTGAGAGACACTTTATCTGAGCATGAACATTGTGCGCTTTTTCCTAAAGAACTATCTGGTTTGGATGTTGGACAAAGAGCTTTAGCTTTATATAGTGATGCAATGACCTATTCTGAACGGTCTCTAAATGTACAGTATTCTCATTTGCCATTAATAGGAAAGAGCACATAATGAGCCGCTTTATTTTTTGTTTAGCAGCCTTTCTTTTACTGGGATTTCAGATTCTTTACGTGATGACTTTAGGCAAGCCAAGAGTATGTGAGCGATAAGTATGGCCGAGGCATCTACAGCTTTATTTTTCCTTTTTAAAAAATAAAAGCGTTGTCTAAAATGATCTGAATTTAAAGTATGTTTATTTAAAATAATAGTCTAGTATAGACTATATAAAGATCTGTAGGAGAGTACTGATGAAGACGTTGATTAAGAATGTTATAGCTTTTTTTCTAGGTAAAAAAGGGTTGCAAGTTAATGTTATTAAATATTCAACTGAAGTAGATTTTGAACAATACCGCTTCTTTTATTCAAAGGAAGCTTTAGACAAAAAATGTTTTTTTAATATTGGAGCCGGTAATTTTTCACATCCATACTGGACAAATATAGATTGCCCAAGTGATTGGTACAGTTCTGCTCAAAAAGATAAGGTAGATCTTTCTTGGGATGCAATGAGCCTGGGGCCTCTTCCTGTTCCTGATGATACCGCTAATATTGTGTACTCCAGTCATACAATTGAGCATATTTCAGATGCTGCAGTTAAAAATATGTTTAAAGAATCTTATCGTATTTTGAAAAAGGGAGGTGTTTTACGCGTTACATGTCCTGATATTTCTTTGTTTTATAGAGCTTATTTGGATAATGACCCTTATATTTCTATTAATGCATATGATGGTGACAACAGGTTTAAATGTGACCCTAGAAAGATATCTAAACATCGGCTTTTTCTGTCAAATTTTGCGTCACAGCTCGCCGGATTGACAAGGCATGTAGATAAAAATATTTCAGATGAAGAGATTGAAAAAATGTTTAAGACGACTTCATTAAATGAAGCCTTAGATCATTTTACACATCGATGCGATTTAAGTCAGCAAAATCAATACCCGGGTGAACATGTTAATTGGTGGACAGATGATAAGTTACTTTCTTTTTTTAAAGATGCTGGCTTTTCACTTGTTTATAAATCAGGATATGCTCAGAGTAAATGTGCTGTCTTAAGACATACTTTTTACTTTGACTCTACCCATCCTAAAATCTCACTATATGTAGAAGCTGTTAAAACTTAGGTTTTATTTAGTATTCAGAAAGAATAGGATCCCTGCTAGGGTCATTATGAGAAGAATTTGAATAAGTCGTTCTAGTATGTTTTTAATTTTTTCTTTGCGTAAACGGGGTTGAGTTTTCATCGTATACTTATCGAGAAAATCGTAAATAGATGTTTCTAGTTTTGTCACCACGATAAATAAAAAATTACTTTTGTCTGTAGACGATGCGCCCGCGAGTTAAGTCATATGGAGATAATTCTACTTTTACTTTGTCGCCTAGTAATATTCTAATATAATGCTTTCTCATTTTCCCAGAAATATGAGCCAAAATAGTTTGGCCGGTTTCAAGTTCTACTTGGAACTGTGCGTTAGGGAGGGATTCTAGAATTGTACCCATTACTTCAATTACGTCATCTTTTTTTACCATAGAGAGGATAATAGCACAGTTTAGATAGATTTAAATAGCCTTTTTAGTGTAGCTATCATGGTGCCCTATTTTAGAAGAGATACTGTATCAAATACACTTACGGATACATCGTATTCAAAAAAACTTTGGAATTTTTCAAATGTCATTTTTTTGGGTCTATTTTCGGGTTTTATTTGCCAAGATTCACATTCTTGCCTTAGAAGATAAGGGGCTATTTTTTTTAGGTAAGCCTCTGCTTTTAATGGCTCTTTAAAGTTTGGGACTAGGTAAAGTTGAAACCCTTCTTTGTACGCATTCTCTAGTGTAATCGGTGCGTCAGGATAGAGGGTGTTAATAAAGTCTATAAAACCTTGTTTTGGAATAAGTGTTAGGGCGACTCGTTTTACTTTTTTTAGCGCTTTACTCATCATTTTTTCCTTCTTGATATGTTTGCATGAGGAGTTCCTTTATGCGAGTAAGAGCCTGTTTGTCAGCCTCATTGCTGAGTCGTGTTTCTTGCCTGTTTAAGGTCGCTTCTTCTGTGGCTTTAACGGCTTTCTTGTCTAGTTCTATGAGAACATAGACCCGGTAAAAATATTTCATACCATTTTCAGTAAGTTTTTCTACTTTTTCAAAATAGGTTTCTTTATGTCGAGCTCCTCTTAGTGTCGTTTCTGAAATGTTTTTTATGAGTTCTTCTCTCATAACAGAAGATTTAAAGTCGTTGTTGGATGATTCAGTACGAGAGAATGCAGTTTTTACGCGCGCATTAAAATAAGTACTGGCTTTTGCAAGGGCTACTTGGTACGCATATCGGTCTGTGTTTTTATAGGAGGTGTCTTCTCCAACAAAATAAAAGGCTTTTCGTTTATGTTTAGGAGGAGATTTTACCCATTTCACAGGTTTTTTATGGCTTCTTTCGACGACCCTTTCTTGTCCAATTTTTAATTCTTCTTGGCAGCTAGATAGCATTATTGGGGCGATTAAAATTAAAGCGATTATTACTGCTTTATAGATTGTTTTTATACTCATATTAGTTTTCCTTATTATCAAGTCGGGATATTAATTCATAGAAATCTTGTTTGTTTATTTTTATTTTTTGTTGGGCGTGTTTAATCGCTACGTCTCTTTTTTTATGGATGCCTTTTCCTCTAGACCGGAGGACCCCTACAACAGCATTGTTTTCGTCAGTTAAGATGAAGGTAGCCTCAGTTATAATAACAGTTTTTTTACTAAATATGGTTGAAAACTCTTCATCTGATATGTTTTGAAAGGATATGTGTATTTTTGGGCCGGAGTTTCCTATGCTAAATCCAAGTTCTTTTATTTTTTCTTCGATAATAGTGATAGCGGCTTTATTGTCAGATTGAATAGCTACTTGAAGACTTTCTTCGTTTTGTCCATCTAATACAAAATAAGCTCGGTTAGTACGCTGATTGAAATCTGATTGCCATCTGTCGTGTAAGTTTTTAATATAGATCGTGGCTTCTATGTATTGTTTGTTTTTGGAAAGGGGGATACCGACTGCTTGAACACTGAATTGACCTTTTTCATTTGTTATTCCTGACGAGATATGACTCTTATCTCCGTAACTAATACTTATAGGGATATTAGCTACGGGGAGATTTTTTTCATCTTGTGACAAGGTAACTTCGAAGATAATTGAGTGGAGAGCTTGACCTATTTCCCCTATCTGGTGATTTCCTTTAATTGTATGTACTGAAATACGATGAAGGGTGTCCGTTATATCTGCTTTGATACTAGCGGGGATAATTTCTGGGGGTGTTACATATACTTTTCGAGTAATCATGTTGTAAATACCTATAAATCTTGAGGCTTGGATTTGTTCTTCGTAGACTTGGTTTTTAAGTGAAATACTAGCTAAAATATTGTGCTTGTTTAATTCTTTATTAGCGAGGCGGAGAGTCTTTAGTGAACTCAATTCTGTTTTTTTTATTTGTTGATCAAGAGAGTTACTGAATTTCTTTTTGTTTAATGTTGCTAGGATGTAATGATTTGTTTCCCTTTTGGCTCGCCGGGATATTTGCATACCTTTAAGGGTACTTTTTACAAAAGAAGAGATTTCGGATGTGGCGTCTCTTTTTATACTGTGTGTTCCAGAGGACTCATTTTCTTTATCGAGGATAACGATGGAGGCGTGGATCTTGGTTTCTAGTTGCCCTGCAATATCTGCTTGTGCATGTGTAATGGCTTCTTCGTAGTTTTTACCTAGTCCGTAGCCAATGAAATATTGGCGAGTAGAGTATCCTGATTTAGAACTATTTTTGAACCATTTAGGCTCTCTTGCCCATGTATGTGTGGCAATAAAAAGGATAAGGCCTACAAGGACTAGCTTTTTCATGCTTATTTACTGTCTATTTTTAAGAGAAGTAACTTTCTATTTTGATTTATAGAGCTTAATGTTGCTTGTGTGGCGTTGTTACGAAATTCTTTTCTAATGTGACGCCATAACTTTCTCGTTGTTGGAAATTCTGTTGGGTCGCACCAAATATTGTAGTCGAGGGTTCTGTTTGTTACGATATTTTCTTTTATTTTTTTAGAGGCAGTTTCAATTGATTCAACAAGGACATCTTGGACTTCTTCTAATTCGGAATCGGTAAAGGTATCAGCTTGGATATTTACAACGAGTTTGTATTGAACGCCTTTTTCGATATCTTGTTTCCAATAGTTTGTTACGCGAGAAAGGAGATTGTTCATGGCTGAGAGGATGGCTTCTTCTATGGATACCTGATCTTCACCTTTTCTAGCCTTGCTGTGACCTGTTTCTGTTCCTAACAGTCTTCCTGTTGTTGTTTCGAATGCACGAATGGTGACGGCGTATTTGTTAGTATCGTAGGCGGCCCCAGATTGGGATATTGAGTAGTCAATATAGATGTCACTCCCTACAGAGAGAGCGAGTTGATAGGACAGATCTTCTTCTCTATCTGCGACAGAGAGTTGTGAATTGTTGAGGGTGTTTAGGACGGCTTGTTGGTCAGGGATAATGACAGCATATAATTTTGATGTGAGAGTACTTTGGATGACGCCTGCTCCAAAGCGTGCTGGCTCATTTTCTTGTAAATAATCGATAGCTATTTTCCCTTTTGGGCTTTGTGGAAGAACCATAATATTGGGGTTTCCAAGTGTATCGGTGATGTCGTTTTTAGATTGGATAATAGACTGTTTTTCTAGCGCTTGGACTAAGCTCTCTTTGTTTACTTTAATCACTTTCGTGATTTTGATGCCTTTACCTCCTT
>CALLLO010000137.1 GCA_938082985.1 uncultured Candidatus Marinamargulisbacteria bacterium
GAGGTTGGAGATTTTGCTATAATATCTATCTCACCTGTTTTTGAATAGAAATTTCTTTCTAATATTTCATACCCTTTCTCTATTAACCATTTTTTGGCACGTTCTTCTCCCTTTCTTCCTAATTTTGTAGACATTAGAATAGGCAAGTCTGTTTATTTAAATTAAAGCTTTTACGGTGAATAGCACAAGGGCCTGATTTAAATAAGCCTTCATAGTGCCTGGCGGTGCCGTAGCCTTTATTTATGTTGAAATCATAGTTTGGATATTTCTCATGAAAGGCTATCATTAATCTGTCTCGACTCACCTTGGCTATGATTGATGCTGCTGAAATCTCTGGTACTTTTTGATCGCCCTTGACGAGTGTTTCTACAGTGTAGTTATCCATTTTAGGCTTTTTATTTCCATCTATTATTGTTTTAGTTGGTTTTTTTTTAAGTGTTTCTATCGCTTCCTCCATAGAGTGAAGGGTCGCGTTTAGAATATTTACTTTATCTATATAGGCCTCGTCTCTTTGTGCCACACTTACTATGCATGTGTTTATAATGATTGAGTAGTATTCATTTCGTTTTTTCTCTGTTAACATCTTAGAATCTTTAAATAGCCCTAAAGGTGTTTTATCTGTAAAGATTACAGCGGCACTTACTACAGGACCTGCGAGAGCTCCACGCCCTGCTTCATCGACGCCAGCTAGAGCCATGATTCCTATGAAACTGAAGTAAAGATGAGAACTGTGTTATGTCCTCCAAAGCCTAAGGAATTAGACATGATTGTATTAATTTCTTTTTCTTTTGCTTGGTTAGGTGTGAAATCCAAATCGCAATCTGGGTCTTTTAAAGCTTGATTTATTGTGGGTGGGACTATGTTGTCTTGTATGGCTTTTATTCCTACAATGGCCTCTATTCCACCTGCAGCACCTAGTAAATGTCCTGTCATAGATTTGGTTGAGCTTATAGACACGTCTTTAGCGTAATCTCCGAAGACTTCTTTTATCGCTGCACTTTCGTTTTTGTCATTGAGTAGGGTGGATGTTCCATGTGCATTTATATAGTCAATATTTTCTGGTGAAAGATTTGCATCTTTGAGAGCCATTTTCATGGCTCTTGCGGCGCCCTCTCCACCTGGAGCAGGGGCGGTTAAGTGATAAGCATCTCCTGTTGTTCCGAAACCTATTATTTCAGCGAGGATGTTCGCTCCACGTTTTTTTGCATGTTCGTATTCTTCTAATACTACTATTCCTGATCCATCGCCCATAACGAATCCATTTCTTGTTCCGTCAAAAGGTCGTGAGGCTCCTTTTGGATTGTCGTTATCTGTTGATAGTGAACGTGCAGCACAGAAACTAGCTAACCCTAGTGGTGTGATTGCACATTCGGCTCCCCCAGCTATCATTGCTATTGCTGAGCCTCTTTCTATGAGTTTATAGGCATTTCCAATCGCATTTGCGGCTGATGCACATGCTGTAACTGCGCATGAATTAGGTCCTTTTGCACCTGTTTTAATCGAGACAATACCTGTGGCCATGTCTGGGATCATCATTGGGACTGTAAATGGACTAACTTTAGAGGGCCCTTTTTCTTTTAATATAACGGCCATTTCTTCTAAAATTTCAATGCCACCAATTCCTGAGCCTATTTCAACACCTACTTCGTATGGGTTACTTTTTATATCTAGGCCTGATTGTTTTATCGCTTCTGTTGCAGCTGCTACTGCATATATAATGAACTTTGTAGTGCGTCGCGCTTCTTTTTTATCAAAATACAGAAGGGGGTCTAAGTCTTTGACTTGGCCACCTATACGTGTTGTGTAGTCACTTGTATCAAAACCTTTGACTAAATCTATTCCTGATTTTCCGGCGAGTAAACCCTCCCAAAAATCATTAACACAGTTTCCTAATGGATTTACTGTGCCGCAACCCGTTACAACAACACGTTTTTGGCTCATACTAGTCTCTAATCGTTGTTTAAAATGAAGTGTACAGTTTTTGATACTGTCGTTAGCGTTTCAGCATCTTCGTCAGCGATTTCTGTACCAAACTCTTCTTCAAGAGCCATAACTAATTCTACTGTATCTAAAGAGTCTGCTCCTAGATCATCAGTAAATGATGCTTCCATAGAAATTTCGTCTTCAGAAACTCCTAGTTGCTCTACTATTACTGATTTTACTTTTTCGTATACTTCTGATTCAGTTGCCATGATATGTCCTCCCAGACTTTTTTTACAGTTGAATTCCGCCGTCTACAGCTATGACTTCTCCAGTTATGTAACTAGATAGGTCAGAAGCTAAGAAGGCTATGAGATTGGCAATTTCTTCCGATTTTCCAAGTCTCTTTAACGGAACGTCTTTTATTATATTTTCAATATATTCTTCTGGTAAAGATTCAACCATATCTGTATCAATAAATCCAGGAGCAACTGCATTACAGGTTATACCTTTTCCTCCAAACTCTTTTGCAATAGATTTTGTGAAGCCTAGCATACCTGCCTTTGCGGCTGCATAATTGGCTTGTCCAGCGTTTCCAATGATGCCTACAACAGACGAAATATTTATAATGCGGCCGCCTCTGTTTTTTAGCATAGGACGGACGACGGCTTTTGTGACATTGAAGATGGAGCTTAGGTTTGTATCAATGACGGAATGCCACTCATCTGGCTTCATTCTTAGAAGGAGATTGTCGCGTGTGATGCCTGCATTGTTGACGCATATATGTACAGTTCCGAAGTGTTCTACTGTTTTTTTTACTAAATGTTGAGCACTTTCAAAATCTGAGACATCCACTTGGATCCCAATGGCATCTATTCCATATGTGTCCCTTAGTTGTTTTGCGACGGCATCACAGGTTTCTTGTTTTGTGGATGCGCAGACGACATTTGCGCCTCTTTTTGCAAGTGTTTGTGCAATTACTAAGCCTATACCTCTGCTGGCTCCTGTTACAATAGCTATCTTGTTTTTTAAATCCATAATGGCTCCTTATCCTTTTTCTAAGAATGCTTGTAGGCTTTCTGCGTTGTTTATGGGTGTGACTGGCGTGTTAGGGCTTATTTTTTTAATGAGTCCTGATAATACTCTGCCTGGTCCTATTTCGATTATTTCGTCGACAGACTGACAGAGTCGCTCGATACTTTTTGTCCACCTCACGGGTGAAATCACTTGAACGGGAAGGTTCTCTTTTAGAGATTCTGATTCATGTTCTTCCACGGCCAGTCTATTTAAAATAATGGGTACCTGAGCATCATTAAATGAGAAATCTTTAATTTTCTCTTTTAAAGTGTCTGACGCTGTTTGCATGAGAGGAGAGTGGAAGGCCCCGCTTACATTTAGGGGGATAACTTTAGCTCCATTTTTTTTAAGGCTTGCGCATGCAGCTTCTAATGGGCCATTTTTTTTACCTGATATCACAATCTGTCCTGGACAATTGATATTGGCGGCTACGACGGGGGCATTTTTAAATGGCGTAAGAAGTTCGTATATTTTAGTCAGGTCCATTCCCATTATGGCTGCCATTCCTGAATCTCCAGGAGGGCAGGCTTTTGCCATTGCTTCGCCGCGTTCTTTAATTATCTGGAAGGCTGTAGCGATGTCGAAGACACCAGCGGCGTAGTAGGCGCTTAGTTCACCTAAACTGTGACCGGCCATTGTACTTGCTTTACGGCCGTTTTCAGTCAAGATTTGATGAATAGCTGCTGATATTAGGAATATTCCGGGTTGAGCATTGTACGTTTCTGTAAGGGTTTCTTTGGGACCTTCGAAGCAAATTTCTTGTAGGTCTCTGCCTAGAATTCTTTTTGCTGTATCAAATAAAGGTTGGCATTGAGGGTACTCTGCCAGTATGTCTTGGCCCATACCTACTTTTTGGGAACCTTGTCCCGGAAATACAAATCCATATCGTGTCATCTTATAACTCCCATTCTAAAATATTAATACCCCAGGTAAAGCCAGCCCCAAATCCAACTAATACGAGTGTGTCTCCTGATGAAATACGCTTTTTTTCAAACGCTTCAGATAGGGCAATCGGAATAGAGGCTGCTGACGTGTTTCCATATTTTTCTAAATTGGTGACAACTTTATCATCAGATAGTCCTAGTCGATCACTCATTTGTTTTATAATCCTAATGTTGGCTTGGTGAGGGATTAAAAAGTCGATATCTTCGTTTTTCAATCCTGCTTTAAGTATTGCTTCACTGATACTCGGAACTACATTTTTGACGGCGACTTTAAAGACGGCGCGGCCTTCCATCTCTATTCTTTCATTATCGATTTTAAGGATTTCAGCTTGACTTCCATCTGAGAATAATTCTGCATAATGTATGCCTTTGCTTTTCTCTGTTTGGCTTAGGACAACAGCCCCTGCGCCATCGCCAAATAAAATACAGGTATTTCGGTCTGTCCAATCCATAATTTTGGATAGGGCATCAGCTCCGATGACTAAGGCTGTTTTGACCATATTGTTTTCTATGTATTGTTGAGCGGTTGTGAGTGCGTAATTAAACCCAGTACAAGCAGCAGATATATCGAAGGCAGGGATATTAGGCAAGCCTAATGCATGCTGGACTTGGCATGCCACTGAAGGGAACCCTCCGTAATCTGATGTGGAGGTGGCCACGACTACGAGCCCTATTGTAGATGTATCTATACCTGCCGATTGAATAGCTTTTCTTGCAGCTTCTAGTGCTAGAGTAGATGTGTTTTCTTCTTCCGATATGATGCGGCGTTCTCGGATGCCTGTTCGAGATTGTATCCAGTCATCTGAGGTATCTAAACCTTGTGCGACTAAGTCTTCATTTGTGATGATTTTTTCTGGGAGATAATGACCAATCCCTATGATGCCTGCTGTAGGTTTCATTTTTTTTCTGGGTGATTATCTGCTAATGCTGCTTTTATTTTTTCTACCATATTGTGCTCGACGCCTCGCATGGCTGTTTTTATAGCATTTCTAATTGCTTTTGGCTTTGCACTTCCATGAGCGACTATACTGATGCCGTGAAGACCTAAGAGATGAGCGCCGCCGTATTCATCGTAGTCGAATTTTTTCTTGAAGCGTTTGAAAGCTGGTTTTAATAACGCTAGGCCTATGAGTGATAATAGGGACGTTTTACTCTCTTTTTTGAAAAAATCAATAAAGGCTTTACTTATACCTTCTCCAAATTTGAGTATGGCGTTACCTACAAATCCGTCACAGACAACAACGTCAGCTTTACCTTTCATCATGGCTTTGGCTTCGATGTTACCTATAAAGTTTAAGCTTGAGTTTTGTAGAAGGCTAAAGGCTTCCCTTGTTAATGCATTACCTTTATCTTCTTCTTCTCCAATGTTTAGCAATGCGACTTCTGGGTTGTCTTTTTCAAGAATTTCTTTTGAGAAATGATGTCCCATGACAGCAAACTGTTCGAGATGAGAGGCTTTGCAATCAACGCTTGAACCCATATCTAATAGAACAAAGGGTTTGTTTTCGGAGGGGAATACGGCGGCTAGAACAGGACGTTCTACTTGAGGAAGCCGCCCTAGGACGAATACGGAGCTTGTCATCATTGCTCCTGTATTCCCTGCAGACACGAAGGCATGTGCTTCGCCATTTTTAACCATGTTTAGTCCTACTCTAATGGATGAGTCTTTTTTCTTTCGAAATGAGAGTGTCGGCGACTCTGACATGCTAACAACCTCACTAGCATGTCTAAGTGAAATGCGATCGTGGGGAAATTGGGTATGTTTTTTGAGGGCTTTCTCCAGCTGGGGGAGAATGCCTACTAGTGTAATTGATATAGGATATCTAGATACGGCGTCTATAGCCCCTTCTATGTTCGTCTCTGGCGCATGGTCTCCCCCCATTGCGTCTAAGACTATATGAATCAATTTAAGATTCCTTTTCTTTTGTAGCCTTTTCTTTTATCTGAATGACCTGTCTACCGTTATAGATCCCACATTCTGGGCATGCAAAATGAGAGAGAACTCTCACTTGACAACTTGGACAAGGACGTAGTTGTGGAGCTGTTATTTTCCAGTTCGCCTTGTTCATTCTTTTTTTAGATTTCGAGCGTCTTCTTTTTGGTACTGCCATGGGTCTTCCTTAGCTGCTGTAACGATTAAATGTTAGCAAAAATTAGTTCGATTATATTAAACAAATTTGTGCGGAGTGTCAACGTATATTTAGCCTACTTGAGTTGTTTGTTTTATACGGGTGTGTTAGCTTTTTAGTACTATGACAAACCCTTTTTTACATGAAGACACGGGGCCTGCCTCTCGTGAATTTTTACTTTTGCATGAAATTTCAGCGGTTTTTTCTTCGTCTTTAAATTTAAAGACTACATTATATCGAATATTCGGCATGTTGGATAAGCAGTTGTCATTAAAGAAGTCTGTTCTTACCTTGTATGACAAGGCGGAGGATTCTTATCATATTGATTTGGCTTATGGCGTAACGGCAGAAGAAATGGGTGCTACTATTTTTAAAAAGTGGGATGAAATTAGTCGTAAGGTTTTGTCGAGTGCTTGTATTCATATGATTATTGATGAGGAGGGTGGTTTGGTTGTGTTAGGGGAGCACACTCCTGAGCAACTTCAAGAAGAGCTGTTTATTTGTATTCCTATAAGTTGGGCAGATCAAAAGAAGGGCGTTTTGAGCGTTCATATTTTAGCGGAAGATGAAGCTACTCTGTATCAAAATATTCGCTTATTTAGAATTTTGGCTCTTATGGTTGCTCAAGAACTAAAACTTAAATATTTACTTGAGATAGAGAAAAGTGCATTGAAGGAAGAAAATCTTTTATTAAAGAGTGAGCTTAAAGAAAAATATAATATTCATAATATGATTGGAAAGAGTGCTGTGATGGTTTGTGTTTATGAAGCGATTAAGCAAGTAGCAAGATCTCATGCGAGCGTCTTGATTTCTGGTGAAAGCGGAACGGGTAAGGAGCTTGTTGCTCATGCGCTTCATTATTGTAGCGATAGAGATACGGGGCCATTCATTAAGCTAAATTGTGGAGCGATTCCGGAAACACTTATCGAATCTGAGCTGTTTGGGTATGAAAAGGGGGCGTTTACAGATGCTCATGAACGGAGGAAGGGAAAATTTGAGGCGGCAAATGGGGGTACTATATTTTTAGATGAAGTGGGTGAGTTGACACCTGCTATTCAGGTTAAGCTTTTACGCGTGCTACAGGAAAAGGAATTTATGAGGGTGGGGGGAGTATCTCCAGTGATGGTGAATGTTCGTATCGTTGCTGCTAGCAATAAAGATCTTGAAAAAGAAATGAATGAAGGGGCCTTTAGACAGGATTTGTTTTATCGTTTAAATGTATTTCCCATTACTTTACCGCCACTTAGAGATCGTCGTTCTGATATTGCTTTGTTGGTGGAGCATTTTTTGTCTAAATTTTCTCAAGAAAATAGTAAAAATATTCGGCGCCTGTCTCCCTTTGTTATTGATGTTCTCAATTCCTACTCTTGGCCAGGAAATGTCAGAGAATTAGAAAACTGTATCGAGAGGGCTGTTCTTGTGTGTGATTCGAATACCTTACAGGGGATTCATTTGCCTCCTGCCCTACAAAAAGTGGAGCTTTTACCATTATCTATGATCGAGGAATCTGGCAGCTCTTTAGAAGAGCTTGTACAGCAGTATGAAAAGGATATCATTATGGATACTTTAATAAAAACAAAGGGTAATAAATCTAAGGCAGCACGACTTCTACAGACCACGCTACGTATTATTGGTTATAAAATCAATTCTTTAGACTTAGATATGTCGACCTTTAAGGCTCCGAACATTTAATTTTTTTTGAAGCAGCTACAAAGTCTTTAAATAAGGGGTGCGCCTTTGTTGGTCGTGATTTAAATTCTGGGTGAAATTGGCAAGCAACAAACCAGCTTTGAGCAGGTATTTCTATGACTTCTATGAGGCGGTTATCTTCAGATGTCCCTGAGAAAACAAGACCATTTTCTTCGAATTTCTCTCTATAAACATTATTGAATTCATACCTGTGTCTGTGCCTTTCGTTGATAAGGTTAGTCTTATAAGCTTCTTCAAGTTTTGTTCCTGGTTTTACTTTGCATGGGTATGAACCTAGACGCATAGTACCTCCAGTATTTATTAGTTCTTTTTGTTCCGGGAGTAAGTCGATGACGGGGTTTTTTGCATCAGATTTTATTTCTGAACTGTGTGCATCTTCTAGTTTTAG
Organism: uncultured Candidatus Marinamargulisbacteria bacterium; assembly: GCA_938082985.1. Lineage (GTDB taxonomy): Bacteria > Margulisbacteria > Marinamargulisbacteria > CALLLO01 > CALLLO01. The sequence goes on from CALLLO010000137.1 coordinate 8,169, forward strand.
GACGTGCCTGGCAAACTCTATGACGGCGATATGCATCCCTAAGCAAAGTCCAAGATAAGGAATGTCGTTTTCTCTGGCGTATTGAGCTGCGTTTATTTTTCCTTGTATCCCTCTATCTCCAAATCCACCTGGGATGAGGATGCCATTAGCGTCTTTTAAGAAATCTGAGACTTTTCCATTTTCGATATCTTCTGCACTAACCCATTCTAGTTCGATATTGCAGTTATTTGCCGCTCCAGCATGTTTTAGGGCTTCTGTTACACTTAAATAAGAATCAGATAGGCTTGTATATTTACCGACTAGAGCAATTTTTACGCTAGGGTTGTCTGGGTTGTTAATACTTTTGACATACTCATTCCATTCTGGGAGGATGTTTTGTTTCTTCACTAGGCCAAATTTATTTAAGACAATTTTGTCCAGGTTTTCCTCTTCTAATAATAAGGGAACTTCGTAGATACTAGCGGCATCTATAGCTGTAATGACTTCTTCCGGTCGAACGTCGCAGAATAGAGCTATTTTGTTTTTAGTGGCTTGGCTGAGTGGTTTTTCTGTCCGGCAAACGATGACGTCTGAATGAATGCCGATTTCGCGGAGATCTTTGACGCTATGTTGTGTAGGCTTTGTTTTAAATTCTCCGGAGGTTCTTAAATAAGGGACAAGTGTTACGTGAATATGGATGCAGTCGTCTCTGTTTTCAAATTGGAACTGGCGAATGGCCTCTAGAAATGGAAGGCTTTCGATATCTCCAACTGTACCACCTATTTCTGTAATGATGACGTCGAAGTCGTCGTCTTTTTTTGCTAGTGTTATGCGTTCTTTGATCTCGTTAGTGATGTGTGGGATGATTTGAACGGTGTTACCGAGATATTCGCCACGGCGTTCTTTGTTAAGGACATCCCAGAATATCATGCCAGATGTAACGTTGTTTACATGTGACATTTCTTGGTCAACAAAACGTTCGTAATGGCCTAAGTCTAGGTCTGTTTCTGTGCCGTCATCGGTGACAAACACTTCTCCATGTTGATACGGACTCATTGTTCCTGGATCTTGGTTGAGGTAGGGGTCAAATTTTTGAAGTGTAACTTTCAATCCTTGGCTTTTGAGAAGCACGCCGACAGAAGAGCCTACAATGCCTTTTCCTAGTGAGGAAACGACGCCGCCCGTTATAAAAATGTACTTTGTTTTTTTCTTTTGCATAACGGGCGTTTAATGTAGCACAGCAGCGAGCTACCTGTTAAGTATATTTGCTAAGTATTAATAAGAAAGGGTATAGTTTTGGCTGGATTCTTCTTTAAGAACGCCTTTACTTTCTAATAGGGTTAATTCCTGGAGGAGTGTATGAATCGGTAGCTGGGTAGTTTGTAGCATCGCATCTATGCTTGTCGCGTTTTTTTTGAGTGCTTGGACGATCTTTTCTTCATTGGCGTTTAATGCTGGGCAAGTCCTTTGTGTTTGTGGTTTTTTGAAAGGGAGGCTTTGGGCTTTTATGTTGTATTCGTTGAGAATGTCGTTGATAGTCTGGACGAGAACAGCACCATCTTTAATGAGGGAATGAGGGCCTTCTGATAATGGGTCGTTTATGGGGCCAGGAATGGCGAAGACGTCTCTGTTTTGCTCCATGGCTGTTCTTGCTGTGATTAGAGATCCGCTTTTAAGTAAGGCTTGGCAGATGATGACACCTTTTGATAATCCACTTACGAGTCTGTTTCTGGCTGGAAAGCGTAGGGGGAGTGACGGAGTATGCAGCGGGTGTTCTGTGACGAGGCATCCGTTTTTAATCATGTTTTGGTAGAGGGCTTTGTTTTCTGAAGGGTAATGAATATTGATGCCGCTTCCTAAGACTCCAATGCTATAACCGCCGTAATTAAGTGCGCTTTGGTGTGCGATTGCGTCAATGCCTTTGGCCATTCCTGATACGATAGTCATGTGTTTGGCTAGCTCTTTGCATGTGGCTTTGGTGACATGTTTCCCGTACTCTGAGGGGGTTCTGGATCCGACGACAGATAGACAGGGGGTGTTGAGGAGATCTATGTTTCCTTGGGCGTAGAGAATAACTGGCGGGTCAAAAATTTCTTTGAGGAGTTCGGGGTATTCTGGCTCATTTATCGCGATGCTATGTACGTTTTTTTTGTTAAGTTCTTCTAGTATTATATTGGGGTCGAATAGTTGGAGTGTTTTCTTTATTCGATCATCGTGTTTGTTGGAAATCTGAAGATTGCGTAAGCTTTGGTCTATGTTTTGGGTAAAGGCTTCTTGGGAGGGATAAGTGTCTAGGACTTTTTTTCCTAAGCGAGGGTGGTCGTGAAATAGGTGACTTAAGAGGAGTAGGTATTTTTTTGACATGACTTATTTTTCTCTTATATTATCATTTATGTCAAGCTAAATACTGTCATTTTATAAAAATTAAGTGTGAGTGCTTAAAATATCTTCTTTTATAGCTGTGTCTAAGGCAATAATATCTTCGATACTAGGATTCTGAGGGGCAGGAGTAGACTCCATGCGTTGCTGTACGCCATTCATAATATCCATAAATCCAATTTTTTCTTCTAGAAATAAATGTACGTAGGCCTCGTTGGCTGCGTTTAGAATGGCGGGTGAACAATCTCCAGCGCGACCTGTTTCGAAGGCGAGTTTTAGGAGTGGGAATTTGTCATAGTCGGGGTCATGAAAGTCCAGAGACTTTAAATCGGACAATCGGGTTTTAGGCCATGGGTTTTCCCATTTTTCGGGATAAGACATGGCGTATTGAATCGGAAACCTCATGTCGGGGAGGCCCATTTGAGAGAGTATCGTGCCGTCGGTGAATTCTACGAGGCTATGGATAATGCTTTGGGGGTGGATAATAATGTCGAGTTTATCGTAGGGAACGTCGAAGAGGTGGTGAGCTTCTATGATTTCTAGTCCTTTGTTCATAAGTGTTGCGGAATCTATAGTTATTTTGGCGCCCATTGTCCAGTTTGGGTGCTTGAGTGCTTGAGCACGGGTAATGGAGGAGAACTTGCTTATATCTGTATTCCAGAATGGTCCTCCGGATGCAGTTAGTATGAGTTTATTGACTTCTTGGAGCTTTCCGTCAACGCCAGCGAGACATTGTTTGAGCGCTGCGTGCTCGGAGTCTATTGGGAGGATGGGAGTATTGTGCTTTTTTGCTTCGTTAGTAATGATGTGTCCACCGGAGACTAGGACTTCTTTACACGCAAGCGCGATGGGATTTTTGGCTTGGATAGCTTTGTAGGTAGGTAGAAGTGAGGCTGTGCCTACGATGGCGACAATGACGAGATCACACGGAATTTCAGCTAGGTTAACTAAGGCTTTTTGGCCCCAAGACACTTGAGTTTTGAGCGATTCTTTTTTTATGTGGGCGTCACAGTCTTTGGCGTGTTTTTCAGATTGAATGACAACGAAGTCGGGCTTAAATTCTGTGATTTGTTTTTTTACAAGATCAATGTTTTTGCCAGCGCTGATTCCTTTTAAATGAAAATCGCCGGGGAAGTTGCGTATAACATCTAATGTTTGGGTTCCAATAGACCCCGTTGAGCCTAGAACAATGATATTTTTCATGCGGGCAGAAGGGGGATGAGGGTATGTGGGAGTAAAAGGGCTAGGGTGGGGAGGCTAAGGACGTAGCTATCGCATCTGTCGTAGATGCCACCGTGACCTGGGAGGATATTTGAGGAATCTTTTATGTTAAAGAATCGTTTGAGTACGGATTCGTGGAGGTCACTGAATTGTGCGGTTATGGCTACGACGCAAGCAAGGACTATTTTCACAGGCGCGAGGTGCGCGAAGGAGGTAAAAAGAAGAGAGGCACTTAGACCCATTGGAATAAGGATTCCGGCGAGTGCTCCTTCAATTGTTTTGTTGGGACTGGTACTGGATAGCTTATGTTTGCCTATAGCGCGTCCTACAAAAAGAGCGGAAATATCGCAGGTCCAAATAAGGACTAAAAAGAAAAGGAGGATACTTTTTGAGGTTGTTACGATAGCTAAAAAACTAAGACTGGTAGACATGCTTATGATGAGAGATCGTGTGATAAATAAAACGGTAGAGTTAACAAATAAAGGTTTCTTTTGATTGAATTCAATGAGAACTATGCAGACAGTTAATGCGTATAAAAATACAGCAAAAGGAGGTGTGTTTTGTACAAGTAAGACTTTTGGAGATAGAGTATAGAGATAGCCTAGGCTGACTAAAAAAAGACTAAATAGGGTAATAGCTAAAGGCGTGTGTTTTTTTTTGTACATACGAATAGTTTCACACAAAATACCTGCACCAATGATCCCCGCTAAAACGAGGTGTGTCCAGAATGATATCCACAGAAGGGTGAGGGTAACTATTACTAAAGCTAGGGCTGTTACTATGCGTTGCTTCATTTTTTTAGGCCTCCAAATCGGCGGTCTCTATTCTGAAATTGCACTATAATATTGACTAGGATTTCAGCATTAAAATCAGGCCAGAGAGTTTCTATGAAAAAGCATTCAGAATAGGCGAGCTGAAAAAGCATGAAGTTGCTGAGTCTGCACTCTCCTCCTGGACGGATTAAGATGTCTGGGTTGGGGATATCGGAGGTGTATAGGTATTGGCCTAAAGTGTCATCGTTGATATCTGTTAATGTTCCTGCACTTATATCTTTAGCCATTCGAAGTGTGGCGTGTTTGAGTTCTCGTTTACTTCCGTAGTTGACCATAAGGTTAAGTTGGAAGTTTGTATTTTTTTCAGTGAGGGTTTCGGCCTTTTTTATAAGGATTTGAAGAGATTTGGGGAATTCGGATAGGTCGCCGAGGCATTTTATACGAATATTTTCTGCATGGAGATCGAGGATGTCTTTTTTTAGAAGGCTGCTAAATAGGTTTAATAAAAAGGATACTTCTTTTTTAGGGCGGGTCCAGTTTTCGGTGGAAAAGGCATATACAGAAAGATAGCGTACATTGGCAAGGATACAGTCTTTAATACATTGTTTTAAAACGGAGACGCCTTTTTTATGACCTTCTGTTCTCAATTTATTTTTTTGAGTTGCCCAACGACCATTCCCATCCATGATAATAGCGATGTGCTTGGGCGACGATTTTTTGTCTATATTGTATCGTGTACAAAACGCGTCTATTTCGTCACGGTTGTAAGGATTTCCGGTTGTGGCCATTAGATTTTAAGTATTTCTTTTTCCTTGGCTTCTCCAATGGAGTCGATACTTTTAATTTTTTCGTCCGTTTCTTTTTGAATGGCTTGTTGCTCTTTTTTAGACTCGTCTTCTGTGATTTCTTTTTCTTTTTCTTGTTTTTTAACGGTGTCAATTTCGTCACGTCTAATATTTCTAATCGAGACGCGTGAAGCTTCAGTATGAGTTTTTACTACTTTAACTATTTCTTTTCGACGTTCTTCTGTAAGTTCTGGAAGACGGATGCGAATGACGTTTCCGTTAGTTTGAGGGTTAAGCCCGAGTTGAGATTGCTGAATTCCTTTTTCGACACTTTTTATGGCGTTGGCATCAAAAACATTTAACATGAGAACCATAGGTTCGGGAGACGAGATTGCGGCGACTTGTTTGAGCGCTGTTTGTGAGCCATAGTAATCTACCATAACACCATTGAGCATATCTGGATTGGCTCGGCTGGTTCTGAGAGAGGCTAGTTGTGTTTTTAATGCTTCGACTGTTTTATCCATACGTTCTGTTAGGCTCATGATGCTACTCCTATTGTTGTTCCGACATGCTCGCCGGCTAATGCTTTTTTGATATTCCCTTTTTTACTTATGTTGAAGACTATAATGGGGATATTGTTATCTTTACTGAGCGCGAGAGCTGTGCTGTCCATAACTTTTAAGTCTCTCTGAATAACGTCGGCGTAGCTGAGGGCGTCAAACTTGACAGCTTTAGGATTGCCTACTGGGTCACAGTCATAAACGCCGTCTACCTTTGTTGCTTTAAAAATGGCGTCGGCTTCTATTTCTGCTGCTCTTAGGGCGGCTGTTGTGTCTGTTGTGAAAAAGGGGTTGCCTGTTCCACCAGCAAAAATAACGATACGGCCCTTCGCCATATGCCGAATAGATCGGCCTAATATAAACGGCTCAGTTACTTGTTGTATTTCTAATGCGCTTTGAACACGAGATTCAATCCCTGCCTTTTTAAGTGCATCTTCTAATGCAATTGCATTCATGACGGTAGCCATCATACCTGTATAGTCAGCGGTAACTCTGTTCATACCATTTTCGGACGCGGCAAGACCTCTGAAGATGTTACCTCCACCGATAACAATACTGATTTGAGTTCCTAATTCCATTCCCGCTTTGATTTCTTCTGCAAGATAGAGGAGGAAGTGAGGATCTATACCGTATTCGCGATCGCCTTTAAAGGCTTCACCGCTTAATTTTAATAAGACACGTTTGTATTTTGGATGGGACATATGAGAAGTATTATATAGGAGTTTTTGGCATTGAGGCAATGGGGGGAAAGTTGTATGATGTTGCTCATGGGAATCCTTATTACAATCTTAGCTCTTGGCTTTGTTATTTTTTTTCACGAGTTGGGCCATTTGTGGGCGGCAAAACGTATGGGAGTGGGGGTCTATGAATTTAGTGTGGGCATGGGGCCTAAGCTTTTTTCACGGCATTTTGGTGAGACAGAATATAGCTTACGCGCTTTTCCTTTTGGTGGCTTTGTAAAGCTTGCTGGTCTTGATGATGAAAAGGATGTGCCCGACGAGCTGAATTATAGAAAGAAATCTGTTTTGGCTCGTATGTTAGTTATTTCAGCCGGGTCACTTATGAATTTACTTCTTGGCTTTTTAATTTTTGTGTTTTCTTTTATGTTTTTTGGAGTTCCAAGCCCTACAGCGTCGATTGAAAGTCTTTCTCCAGATATGCCAGCTGCAGTTAGTGGTCTTCTTCCGAATGATGTTGTGTTATCCGTGTCTGGAGTAGAGATAAAAGGTTCAGGTAAACGTCTTGTTGAGCAGGTTCAAAAATCAGGTGGGGAGTCTCTTGTGTTTTTTGTCGGTCGTGAGGACCAAGATTTTACACGTACTATTACACCGGAACTTTCTCAGGGAAGGTATGTTATTGGTGTAAGTTTAAAAACACAGTCTTTGTTTTATAATCCGATTTTGTCTGTTGTTCATGGCGCTCAGATGACTAAGTATCATGTGTCTATGGTTTTTAAAAGTCTGTCCATGTTGATTTCTGGTTCCGCGAATATAAAAGATTTGACGGGCCCTATTGGTATTGTGCAATTTGCTTCTTTTCAACTTAAAGGGAGTATGGAAGGTTTTTTAAGGGTTATTTCGATGATTAGTATTAGTTTGGGGGTATTTAATATGCTTCCGTTTCCGGTATTAGACGGCGGCCATATGGTGTTTCTTTTAGTTGAAGCGATACGGCGTAAGCCTCATTCTGAAAAGATGGAGGTTTTGATTGGGAATTTGGGAGCGTTGTTGCTGATATTGCTTATGGTTTTTGTTGTTTTTAATGATATTCAGTTATGGAATCAGCGAAGTGACTTTATGACCACTCTGTTTGGTTAACTATGATTCGTATTAAAAATGTGCGAAAAGAATACGCAAGTGGATTGGTAGCTCTAGATGGTGTTGATTTTAGAATTCAGAAAAATGAATTTGTATATTTGGTAGGCGCATCTGGGGCGGGGAAATCGACCTTGCTTCGCTTAATGTTTAGGTCTGAACATCCTACAGAAGGGGAAATCTTTATTGATAACTTTTCTTTGAATAATTTAAAAGAAAAACAAGTCCCTTATCTTAGACGTAGTATTGGGTTCGTCTTTCAAGACTTTAAACTTTTACCTAAACGCACTGTGTATGAAAATGTTGCCTTTGCATTACGTTTTTATAATTATTCTAGATCACGTATTCGTCGTCAGGTGAGCCAGGTGTTAGAGCTGGTAAATTTAAGCTCGAAGATGCATCATCTTCCGTCTCAATTATCAGGAGGGGAACAACAACGTATTTGTATTGCTCGTGCCATTGTTAATAATCCACCTATATTACTAGCAGACGAGCCGACGGGGAGTTTGGATCCGGATACATCGTGGGAGATTATGCAGTTGCTGAGTAAAATTAATGCGAGGCAGACGACCGTGATAGTGGCGACACATAACAAGGGGATCGTAGACGATATACGAAAACGTGTTGTGGCCTTAGAAAAAGGGAAGATTATTCGAGATCAACAACTAGGAGCTTATGACGCATGAGGCATCTTGCGTTTTTTATTTCTGAAGCTTTAATAGGCATTAAACGTTCGGCCCTTATGATGTTTATTGCGGTGGTCACGATTATGGTGACCCTGTTGGTGTTTGGTTTGTTTTTGTTAATGAGTGCGAATGTCAATAATTTGGCTCAATTTATTTCATCTAAATTAGAAGTTCGTGTGTTTTTGAATGAGACTATTACACGCCGAGATATTGAAGATTTTCAAATAAAAATTGCTCAGATGCCTCACGTGAAATCAGTTATCTTTGTGGATAAAAAAGACGCTTGGGCCCTTTTTAAAGGGAGCTTTTCAAACATGACTTTGTCTGACTTGGTATCGGAAAACCCCTTACCGCATGCTCTCAAAGTTGTGCTGAGTAACAATGAATATATTAAGGATGTTGCGATGCAGATTTCTACACATAAAGAGTATAGCTCAGATGTGGCGTATGGAGGGGTTATCGCTGAGAGGATGAGCGCTTTTTCTGCGTGGTTGAGCTTTGTCGGCGTTGTTTTAGTTGTGTTTTTAACAGTGGCTACCTTGTTTATTATCGTGAATACGATACGTTTGACGGTGATTAATAGGCAGGATGAAATTGAGATTATGAGTTTGGTAGGGGCGACCCCTGGTTTTATAAGTGGCCCTTTTATTATAGAAGGGTTGTTGTTAGGTGGAGGGAGTTCGTTTATTTCTATGGTATTACTTAGGTTTTTTTATGATTTTTTCGCACGACGTTTTCAAGAAGCCTTGCCTTATTTTCCTCTAGTATTTCAGAGCTCGGTATTGAACGAAATATATTTCTTTGTTTTCTTATTAGGTGCTATCCTAGGGGTTTTGGGAGCCTATATCTCAATATCAAAATTATTAAAAGAGACCGTTTAAAAAGGGAAGGATTTTATTATGTTAATTAGATTTTTTAGAGAAAAAGCAGCACTTATAGGATGGGGGATTGTCGTTTTCTTTTTGATGACGATGTTTGCTGGTACTTTTTTTATGCAAGATATGTTTGGCGGGGGATCTAGTGAAGAGGTTTTGGATAGAAAGGATTTGCTTAATGCTGTCGCAGTAATTGGAGATACGGCTCTGGATATTGGGATGTATCGACAAGCGCTTTCTCAGGTGTCATCTCAAGTAGATTTAGAATTGACTGGGGGAAATATTTCGCCTGATGTGGCTGAAATTTTACAGTTTAATGCGTTTAACCAAGCGGTTAACAACTCCGTTTTACTGCAAGGCTCTTATGCGCAGAATGTGAAGGTTGCGAGTCGAGAACTTGAGCAAGCTTTACAATCTGTGTTGATTCAATATGATATGAAAAACAAGAAACAGTTGCGGGTATTTTTAAAAGAAAAAAATGTGAGGTATAAAGATTTTAAGCAGACTGTGAAAGAGACGGTTCTGATTCAAAAATTTATGACACTTTTACAATCTGGAATTACGGTGTCTGACGAAGATGTTGATAATCAATTTGTAGAGATTAAAGTACGCCATATTTTACTTAGATCGATGGAGTCTATAGATGACGGTGAACGTGAAGCTATGGCACAGTTTGTATATGGAAAATTACAGTCAGGGCTGTCGTTTACGGACGCTGTTAAAAAGTTCTCAGATGACTCGGGTACAAAGAGTAAGGGCGGGGAGATAGGTTGGTTGAGAGCGGGGCAAACAGTTCCTGAGTTTGAGGAAGTTGCGTATGCAATAGAAAAGAACACTGTGTCTCGTCCCTTTAAAACAGTATATGGCTATCATATCGTAGAGGTTTTGGATAAGCGAAATCTAGAGCGGCCTGAGAACTTAGATTATGACAAAATGAAAGCTACTATTGTGCAGCAAAAAAAGAGTGGGAGTGTTCAGTCTTATATTCAAAGTTATTTAATGGAACATCCTTTGGAGATACGCTTAGCTTCTTTACGTGCCTATAAGTCTAAGATTGAAGGAGATTATGAAAAGGCGATTGGTGACTATCAATTTTTAGTGTCTGAGAGTCCGTATAGCCCGATGCCTCATTATCATATTGGACGTATATATATGATGCTTGAAGAGTATGATAATGCCCTAACCGAACTTAAAAAAGCGGATATTAAGGCAGAGCTAAATGAGTCACTCTCTTTCGCTCAACTCCATCTTGCTTTGGCTGACGTTTATGGAAAGAAGCGGCAGACAAAAAATATGGTAGAGCAGTATAAGAAAGCGTTTGCATTGGCGAAGGACAACGATGCCTTGCTTCGTCAGCTTTTACCTGTACTTAAGGACAATAAAGTTTTTAAACTTAGAGCTGAAGTTCAAGCACGTATAGATGAAATTATAGCGCAAAGAGAGTCTGATAGTGATGCTTTGAGAGCTGGATTAGAGTCTGAAGATGAACCGATTTAAACCTCAGCCCCGGCCCCTCTCTCAAGTGAGAGGGTGTCGAAGATCCATTTTTTGTAGTTGGGAGATATATCGACTATTTTTGTGACTATGATTTCTGGAATTTCGTAGCTATGATTTTCTTCTATTAACTGCATGAGCGACTTTGTTTTCTCATCTGTTGTTTTGAAGTCTATTTTCCATTCTGATTCTTCTTGTATACGTCCGTTCCAAGGATAGAGGCTAGATATAGGGCCTGAAATTTGTGCGCAGGCGGCGAGCTTTTTACTTAAGCTAAGCTGGGCGAGGGCTTTTGCTTTGTGTTCTGTGTCGGTGGTTGTGATTATTTGAAACATCTAGAGCTCCTTGTGTTTGCTAATTAGGTCTAATTTTTTTTGTCGAGATAATTGTTTTATACTATATTCTTTTTTTAATGCTTCAGATCTTGTGGGGATTTCTGTTGAATAGACGAGTGTGACGGGTCGACGACTACGCGTATATTTGGCCCCCTTGAACGAGGTGTTGTGCTCGGTGACTCTCTTGGTGAGATCCTTTGTTATGCCGGTGTATAGAGTATTGTCTACGCAGGTGAGTATGTAGATGTGCCAGCAGTTTTTTTTTATAAAGTTTGTAATAGTAGACTCCTTATGAATAGTGTAGCAGTCTTTCCTCGTTAGTCGGAAATTTTTCTTGAAGGAAGTTGTCTTTGTGTCTAAAATATAGGAACATGTTTTTATTAGGATTTTCATTAGGTATAGCCGCTTGTTTTTTTACACTTCGACTTGTTAAAAAGTGGAATAAAGATGATGTGTTTTGTTATGTCTTAGAGTTGGATTCTCTGGATGTTTTGCCAAAGATCGAACGCTTACTAGAGGGCTTGAAACTCACGGTCTTGAACAAAAAAGTAGTGAGGGATGAGGACTTAAAATTTGAACTTCGTTTTAAAGCACATCCTTTTGTGCAGCATGTTTTTCTTAAACGATTATTAGTTTTAGACGGGGTCGGACAGATCGTTAAAATTTAATGAAACCAGTTGTTGTTGCTATAACTATGGGGGATTTAGGAGGGATCGGGCCGGAGGTTACGCTAAAGGCTGTGAAAGAGATCTTTCCTTCTGAGTCAGTTATTCCTATTATTTTTGGTTCGGCTCCAGTTTTGTTTAGAGAAGAGCTGCGGTCTTGGTCTGAGACACTCCCTATTCGTTTTTTGTTTGATTTGAAGCAGGTTAAACCTGGAAATGTATACTTTTATAATGTAGCGGATTATACAGATCTTGTGATAGGAAAACCGGATGCCAAAAACGGGGCCTTAGCCGCCGCTTTTATTGAAGCGGCCGTGGATGCATCTTTGGAAGGCTTGGTGGATGCGATCGTGACAGCACCTATTTGCAAAGAATCCTTTCAGTTGGCGGGGGTACCTTATACGGGGCATACGTCTATGTTACAGGATTTGACTCAGTCTGAAGCGGTGAGTATGGCTTTTTATACTGAGCCTTTGAAGACGGTGCTCAATAGTATACATATTCCACTAAAGGATGTGTCCGCGTCTTTAACTGAGCAAGGTTTGATAAAGACCATTAGGCATGCCCATATTTTTGGGAAAATGACGGGGGCCCAATTCCCTAAAGTGGCTGTGGCGGGTCTTAACCCACATGCGGGTGAAAATGGTATGTTTGGGATGGAGGAAATCTCTATTATTTCTCCGGCGATTAAACAGTGTTTGGCGGAGGGAATACATGTGGCGGGGCCGTATTCTCCGGATACGATTTATATGAGGGCGGTGCAAAAGGAGTTTGATATTGTGGTGTCTCTATATCACGATCAAGGCTTGATTCCTTTAAAACTTTTGGCCTTTGATGAAGCGGTTAATGTGACAGTCGGCCTTCCTTTTATTAGAACGTCTCCAGACCACGGGACGGCTTTTGATATTGCCTACAAGCAAAAAGCCTCTGAAAAATCTATGTTAGAGGCTGTGTTAATGGCCGTCAAGTTTGCTCACTATGTCGCATAAATACGGTCAGGTTTTTTTAATCGATCATAATATCTTGAGAAAAATTATGGACGTGTCTGGGGTGGGGCCTGAAGACGTGTCTGTGGAGATTGGTTGTGGAGACGGAATTTTGTCTGAGGCGCTTTTGGAAAAGTCTAAGGCCCTCACGATTATTGAGATCGACCCTGTGTGCATTGCCTCAACGAAAGATAGGATTGGGGAGTCGGAGGGGGTGAGCTATGTTTTACACGACGTATTGACTTATGACTTTGCGGGTTTGGAAAAATTTAAAGTTATCGCCAATATTCCGTATTATATTTCGGCTAAGATTGTGAAGAAGATGATAGGCTTGGAAGGTCGTTTAGATCAGGCGTGTTTAATGGTTCAAAAAGAATTTGCTCAAAAGTTGACCGCGAAACCTGGCGAAAAGGTGTATACGTCGCTGAGTGTGTTTTCCCAATATTTTTTTGATGTGGAGTATTGTTTTTCTGTAAGTAAAAATTCCTTTAGGCCGATTCCGAAAGTGGACTCCGCGGTTATTGTCTTGAAACCTAATGGGCGTGAACGGATTGAGAATTTGGATGCGTTTTTCTCTGTGGTGAGATCTGTGTTTTGGGCGAGGAGAAAACCGGCCGTGAGTGCTTTGGCGAAGAGTCCTTATGTGGATTTAGATAAGGGCTTTAAGGAAGCTGCCTTCGTGAAGAGCTTAGGGAAAAGACGTGGTGAGACTTTTTCTATGGACGAGTTTTTGGCTTTGTATGAGAGTGTGAAAGGGTATGTTACGAGATATGAGGCGAGTGGGATTTAGTTTGGCTTTTTTTCTTTAGGTCATAAAAAAACAGCTTGCCATTCAGCATAAAGCAACACTATGCTATCCTAATCGGATGCGCGTATTATTGTCTCTAGTTTTACTTCTTTTTACAGCTCTTCCCCTACAAGCTTCCTATGGTAAAAACGTCCTATATCTCTCCATTGACGGCCTTAGTCGAGATACCTTATCTACCTTACTAAACAAAGCGGCTGTGCCACATATCGGTGCTATTGTGAGTCGGGGGAATTTTAGAAATATGGACCTGCCTGGGATTAGGCCTAATACACTACAGTCCTATCATGTTCTTTTATCAGGGGGGATTATGTCTGATACGTCTCTTAAAGTTGAAGGGGAGCCTATCGAAGATGGCGTGTCTGTATTTGAACGTTTGGAAAATCAGATTCCTAACTTAACCACTGTCGCGATTATTAGCGAACCTTTGAATGAATCCTCAGTCCCTTCCTTAAATAGTCTACTGAGGCATACGAAAGGCTCTGTGGATATTTTTAATCCCATACGTCGCCGTACTCTAAGGCAGGTGTCGCGTGAATCGGTAAGAGCGCTTAAACGCTTAGACTCTCCCTTTTTTATGTTTGTTAATTTTACGAATGTCGATGCTATAGGTCGTCGTTATAGAGAAGGGTCTCAGAGATACTCATCTGAGGTGAAAAGGGTTGACTGGGTGATTGGACAGCTGATTGGGGTGCTTAAAACGAAGGGCTTGTGGCAAAATACTGAAATTATTTTAACGACACAGTATGGATATCGAAAAAATAGTCAGATTTTATCACCGAAAGTGTGGGTAGCAAGCACTCAGAAGAGTCGTTTTAAAGGGACGAGTTTGGATATTGTTCCTACGATTTACAAGATATTTGAACTTAACTACAAAGGGTTTTCGCCGGAGTTGTTGGGCTCGGAATTGATTTATTAATTTTTTATAAAAAGGACATGTATTATGACATTTGATATCACGATGATTCACACACTTTACACGGCTTTATCTCACAATGTTGCCGCGGCGCGGACACGTTTGGGCAGACCCCTTACCTTAACTGAGAAGATTTTATATGCACATTTAAGTGAGGATCTTCCTAAAAAAGCGCACAAAAAAGGCGAGGATTATGTCTTTTTTAATCCTGATCGAGTGGCGATGCAAGATGCGACCGCTCAAATGGCTCTTTTACAATTTATGCAAGCGGGAAAAGCAAAAGTGGCAGTGCCTTCGACGGTGCATTGTGATCATCTTATTCAAGCAAAAAATGGGGCTATTGAAGATATTAATGTGGCCAATGACGTCAATAAAGAAGTCTATGATTTTCTCTCTTCTGTTTCTGATAAATATGGGATTGGATTTTGGAAGCCAGGAGCGGGAATTATTCACCAAGTTGTCTTAGAAAACTATGCTTTTCCTGGTGGGATGATGATTGGTACGGATTCGCATACGCCTAATGCGGGTGGACTTGGGATGATCGCTATTGGGGTGGGCGGTGCTGACGCGGTGGACGTTATGGCGGGGATGCCTTGGGAGCTTAAGTTTCCTAAAATTATTGGGGTTAAATTAACAGGGACACTATCTGGTTGGGTCTCTCCCAAAGATGTTGTGTTGAAATTGGCTGGGATTTTAACTGTGAAAGGTGGCACGGGCCATATTGTGGAATATTTCGGAGAAGGAACTCAGGCTCTTTCGGCTACGGGTAAAGGGACGATATGTAATATGGGCGCGGAAGTTGGGGCGACGACTTCTGTTTTTCCTTTTGACCAGGCTATGTCTCGTTATTTAGAGTCTACAGGTCGTGCTGACGTAGCGGCTGCGGCTCAAGCTGTTGCTGCGGATCTTAATCCGGATCCTGACGTTGTCGCTAATCCTGAGGCCTATTATGACCAAGTTATTGAGATAAATTTATCGGAGATGGAGCCGTATATTAATGGCCCTTTTTCTCCAGATCGTGCCTGGCCTTTATCTACGTTTGCTCAGGCGGTTAAGGATAATAATTTTCCTGCTAAGCTAGAAGTTGGACTGATTGGGTCTTGTACGAATTCTTCGTATGAAGATTTGGGTCGGGCGGCGTCTTTGGCGCGTCAGGCTGTTGAGAAAGATCTTGAAGTGAAGGCTGAGTATACGGTGACGCCTGGTTCTGAAGTTGTGAGAGCTACGGTAGCTAGAGATGGCTTTTTGGATGCGTTTGAAGCTATTGGCGGCGTGGTTTTGGCTAACGCGTGTGGCCCTTGTATTGGTCAGTGGGAGAGACATAGAGAAGGGGGGGATGAACCTAACTCGATTATTACCTCGTTTAACCGAAACTTTGCTAAACGAAATGACGGGTTTTCGAACACACATGCCTTTGTCGCTTCACCTGAGATCGTCACGGCTTTTGCTATATCGGGGGATCTTACCTTTAACCCTCTTACAGATACATTAATAAACAAAAAAGGAGAATCGGTTAAGCTCGACCCTCCTACAGGAGACGAATTGCCTAAAGATGGTTTTGACGCTGAAGATGTGGGGTACCAAGCTCCGGCTGAAGATGGTTCGTCGATCAACGTTGTTGTGGATCCTAGTTCTGAGCGCTTACAACTTTTAGCAGGATTTAAAGCGTGGGAAGGTCACGACTTAACGGACCTTCGTTTATTAATTAAAGCAAAAGGAAAATGTACGACGGACCATATTTCTATGGCGGGGCCGTGGTTGAAGTATCGTGGGCATTTGGATAACATTTCTAATAACGCCTTTATCGGAGCGGTTAACGCGTTTACTGGCGAGGTCAATTCCGTAAAAAACTTTGTATCGGGTAGTTACGGTGCGGTCCCAGATTCTGGACGTTTATATAAAGCTGAAGGTGTTGGTACGATCGTGGTTGGGGACGAGAATTATGGAGAAGGATCGTCGAGAGAACATGCTGCAATGGAGCCCAGACATATTGGTGTAAGAGCTGTTGTCGTCCGATCTTTTGCGCGGATTCACGAGACAAATTTGAAGAAACAAGGGGTGTTAGGCTTTACCTTTAAAGATAAGTCTGACTATGACAAGGTTTTGGAAGATGACAGTTTTAGTATTGTGGGTTTGGACTGCTTTGCAGCTGGATCTGAGATTCAACTTATAGCGACACATGCAAATGGGACTGAAGATATTATGGACCTGAATCATACGTATAATGAGCAGCAGATTGACTGGTTTAAAGCAGGATCTGCATTAAACACGATTAAAAGAGAGTCGTTATGATACGCGTAAGATTTGCGCCTTCTCCTACGGGGAATTTACATATTGGGACTTTAAGAACAGCCTTGTTTACGTGGTTGTTTGCGAGACGGCACAAGGGTGTTGTTGTGCTTCGGATTGAAGATACGGATATGCAACGTTCGAGTACGGAGTTTGAGGTTAATATTTTTGAAGGTTTGGAATGGTTTGGTCTAGATAACGACGAAGGTCCGCGTGAAGGTGGGGAGTATGGTCCGTATCGTCAATCAGAGCGGATTGAGGCGGGTATTTATAGCGGGTATATTGAGACGCTTTTAGCCTCGGGGCATGCGTATTATTGTTTTGATACGGCTAAAGAGCTCAGTGTAGAACGTGACGCGGCTATGGCTACGGGTGTTCCTTATAAATATTCACGTAAGGCTTTAGAATTGAGTGAGGGAGAGGTTAAGGCGAAGCTAGATGCTGGAGAGGCGTATACGATCCGGTTTAAGATGCCTGATTCTGGTTGGCTTAAATATAAAGATATGGTGAGAGGTAAGATTGCCTTTGATAATAGTTTGATTTCTGACTTTGTGATTATGAAATCTGACGGGACTCCTTCCTACAACTTTGCGGTTGTAGTGGATGATTTGGCTATGAAAATTTCACATGTTATTAGAGGTGAAGATCATATCTCTAATATGCCTCGTCAGGCGGCTGTATTTGCGGCTCTGGGTGCCACACTTCCTGAGTATGGGCATTTGCCAATGATCTTGGGGCCAGATAAAGCGAAGCTGTCTAAACGGCACGGCGCGACGAGTGTGACGGAGTATCGTGATCAAGGGTTTTATTCGCCCGCTTTGTTTAATTATTTATCTTTATTAGGCTGGTCTCCTGAGGGGCAGGAAGAGTTTTTTACTAAAGACGAAATCGTCTCTTTATTTTCTACAGACCGTGTAGCTAAAGCCAATGCCGTATTTGACCAAAGAAAATTGACGTGGATGAACGGGCAGTATCTTAGACGCCTTGATGTTGAGACTTATGAGGCTGTAATTTTAGAGCATTTGGACGCGGGGCTTAAGGCTGATATTGAAGTGCTTGGTGACGACGCCTTGTCTAAAGCTTTGTTGGCTGTTCGTGGAAACTTAGAGGTCTTGAACGATATTAATACCTACGGGGCTGTCTTTGTAAAAACCCAGAAAGAGTATGAGTCTGATATTGCTGAGATAAGCTTTAGTGAGTCTAATATTGATGTCTTAACGCGATTTAGAGCTATATTAAAACCAGAAGGTTTTTCTAGAGAAAGTTTTGATGCGGGTATGGCTGTGGTTTTGGAGCAGACGGGATTAGGTAAAGGGGCTGTCTTTTTACCGATTCGTTTGGCTGTGTCTGGCCAGAAGGCGGGTCCGCATTTGGGTGACTTTGCTGAAGTTGTGGGAGTAGAGACAATTTTGGCGCGTTTGAGTTATGTTATCTCTCTTACTTAGTTCTCAGTTCCCTATGTTTGATCCCTTTCCTTTAGAGGGTTTAGATCTTGAGGTGCTTCAGGGGATTTTACTAGAACGAGAGACTAAGGTGTTGCGTCTTGGTGCTGGCTTAGAGCGAGATGACGCAACACGTATGTTTGTGAATGATTGTGTGAAATATATTCAGATTCCTATTATTTTGGAAGGTAACGCTTTACGGGTCTTGGACTTAAATAGGTGTAAGGGCCGTGAAGCTGTGAGCATGATTTTGGCCCCAAACCCAGGTGAATATCAGTGGCTGTTTCCGCAGTTGGAAGGGGATGAGGAGTTTTTAGCGACGAGGGCGTCAATGTTGACGGGGCAGATCTTAGTTTTTCAAGGGACACAGACGATTACAGCTTTAGGTACGGCCTGTGAATCTTTACCTAAAGGGACACTCTTTAATGGTTTAATGGCCTCTGATATTATGGGGTGCATACCAGATAAGATGAAGCGGGCGTTGAACTGTGATTAAAGTGAAAGATATGGTGGGATTGGTGAGTAGTAGTGAGGATTTGTCTCAAGATGAGGTCTGCTTTGCTGTGTCTGCTTTGATAGGGGCGAAGGTGTCTCATTCTGAATCCCAACCGATTTTCAATCAACTCATGTCTCATCTTACTACCAGCGTTCAAGCCTTTAACACACTTTTATATCCAGGTTTTTCTCCTTTTTCGGTCTCCGATATATGTGATTATTTAGAAGACGACGATCAGTTTTCATTGTCTATTAAAAAGGTAAAAGGGAGGGGTATTCTGCACGGTTTGGACCATGCGAAGGCACGGGCTTTTTTGGTTAATGGTGTGCCGGAAAAGATTAAGACAGCGGTATTGAAAAGAAAGGTCGAGAAGACGGGAGTGCTTACGAAAGACTTGGCTGAACAGTTGGGAGTCCGTTTATCTTGGGGGCAAACACTTTGTGATAAGATAGTCTCTATTATCGATATTGGGGTAGGCAGTAGCTTGTATTTAATTGATTTTGAAGAGACTCAGTGGGTATTGAAGCAGACGGATCACTCTTTTCAGAGCTTTTTTTCAGAGCTTTTGGCAACGCTAAAATGGCCGACATTTACGAATATTTCAGTTGTTAATGATGCTGGATACTGGGATTTAATGCGGTATGTTGGGGCTCAGACATTAGGCAATGTACTTGTGGAATCGGGCTGCAACGATGCGGTGTTAACGCAAGCGGCTCAACACGCGGCTTTGGGGGATGTTTTGGGGCGTGGAGATAGGCACTTTCAAAATTATATGGTGGAGTCGGGGGCTTTGTATCCGATTGATTTGCATTATTTGTTTTGGGAAGAGAACGAAAAATGGGTGAGCCGATATTTGTCGGCGGGGATGTCAGAATATGCCTTGTTGATCTTGTTTGGCATTGAAGATTTTCAAGAAAAATCGGCGCTATTTTTTAAGACTTACGCGGATACGGTGTCTTTTTTGAAAGACGAACAGACCACGGTAACGACATTTATTAAGACTTTTTTTGGACCTTCTCATGAAACAAATCGTCGGTGTAAATATGTAGAGACACGCTTGAGTGATACCGACTATGTGGCTAAACAAAAGCAGCGATATGAAGCTGGGTTTTCTTCTTATGTGAAACGGATTAAATATAAATCGGTATTGG